>NZ_CALPCM010000038.1:0-25776 GCF_943193015.1 Hominisplanchenecus murintestinalis | reverse complement strand
ATATACTACAAAATATGAATTTTTCAAGGTACTATAGGAATAGGGGCAAATTTATTTATGGTTTTGACCCCAACATCTTATATATGCTTTTATGATTCTCCGTTTGCCGTTACCGTATCCGGCCTTCTGCTGTCGTACACGCCGCTTGCGTCAAACATGCCTGAAGTGACTTCTGTCATCCCCTGTTTTGCTTTATACAGCATATAACCGTCGAGGTTGATACGTCCCTGGCGCACATAGTTTTCACGAATCTGTATCCAATATGGCACTGAACCGTCTACGTTACAGAAAAAGTTATACCCTGCGCTTTTAAAGTAGTTAAATTTCTCATTGTCCGCACTGTAATCGCGCCAGTCGCCAATATCATTTCCGTGGGCAAAAATAATGATATCTGTTTCTCCCACAATATTCTGCACCGTGTCCACCCACTTTTCATTATCTGCTCTCAGTTCATCCACGGTCTTATTCGTAACGCTCAAATGCCCCCAGGTATGGCTCGCAAACTCCCAGCCGGATTTTTTTATAGCCTCCGCAATCTTTTTCGCTTCTTCCACATCCTTATCCCAGTCAAAATCAGGATGCGCCGTCAGCCATGCGCTCTGGTCTTCCGTAAGATTCTCCCTGGTTTTGTATGCCTTATCCGTACGGTATCCCAATACGCCGTCATAACCTGTCAGAGCAATCATCCCTCTTGCTCCGCGGTACGCGCCGTCCGGATGCGCTTCAAGAAAGCTGTTCAGTCTGGGAACCACATCAAAATCTCCCACCGCTTCCGAGCCGTCAGGCTTGATATAGTGGCATTTTATATCGCCATTTTCATCCAGCACCAATTTATCAGGGTAACTTGCTGCTTCATACGAATGATAATAACTTAAATCATCCACGGAAAGTACAACTGCTTTTTTTTCCGGCGGCAGCAGCAGGTTTTCATTTTTCGTAAACACCTTATTTCCATTTTCATCCGTTGTCTCTACTACTAAATCGTGAAGGCGCACAAACACATATCCGTTATCATACATCTGCTGTGTAATTTTATCAAATTCTTCTACCGTAGTCATCCAGGCGTTCATGCCATCCGCCGCTCCCTGCCCTACAATAGAAGCATCCAGTGCAATCGTCGGCTCATTCATCAGCGAATGGTAAAAGATGTGGGGAACGGTATCCACATCCACCGGAACACACTTCTTCTGTGCTTCTGTATACCGGATAATTGCCTGGGTCAGTTCTGTCTTTTGCTCATACCCGTTTACCGATTTAATCTTTGCAACAGCCGCATCGTAATCATAGCCTGCCGCCAGACGGTCTGCTTCTTCCAGAATCTCTGCATTCTCGCCGGCAGGCTCCGTCTCCACTACGGCAGCGCTGCTTTTCTCCGTCTCCGGCTTTTTTCCCGGCTTTTCCTCTCCCACAACAAGATTTGTCGCCAAAGCAGTTACCCCCACAACCAAGGCCAGTGCTGCGATACATACTCCTGCCCTGATTATACCTTCCTGCCTGCGGCGCTTTTTCTTCATTCTCTGTCTCTCCTTTTTTTTCTGGAGCAGTTCATCTTCCTGTTCTCTCTTCCCCATCCCGGTTACTCCTCCGTGCCTTCATAACAAATTATATGCCCGCTGATTACAGCAGTGTAAATTCCATAACGACTGGATTATGGTCGGAATACAAAAATCCCCCGTCAATATTTTCTGCCTTCGCTTCTATATTATCTGAAACAATAAATCCGTCCACAACCACCGTATATGTCACGTCCTTTTCATATGGGATATCCGCCCCCCTGCAAGTTGGAATCTCTGCTGCATTCTCCGCTTTTGCAAAACGATATCCATCCGCCAGGTCGTCACTGTCGAGCTGATAGACCCACTCCGGCGTCTTCTGCCCCGATGGAAAGCTCTCGATAGACTCTGCGATATCATGGTTAAAATCCCCGCCAGCTATCACATAGTTCCCCTGCTCACGCTCACGGGCAAGCACTTCATTCAGCAGCGCAAGCTGTTCTGCACGAATCAGCCCGCCTTTGTCATAAGCGCTCAGATGTACCTGTATCAATACCAGCTCTTTCCCTCCGTCCACCGGAAGACGGCTTACCAGGAAACACCTATCCAAATCCGTAAACTTCGTAATAAAGGCATCGCTGACCGGAAACTGCCGCCTTGTATTTTCTAAAATCTGATACTTGCTGAATGTCAGCATCCCCGCCTGTACCGCCCCATGAGGCTCCAGAAATGGATAAAAAAGATATGCACTGTGAAAATTATTCGCAAACACAGAGCCATAGCCGCTAAGCCCTTTCTGGAAAATCTCCCTCTGATTTACCTGATAGCTCCTGTCAGCCTTTTCGTCCACCTCCTGGGTAAAAATAAAATCTGCTTCCTGGCTTTTCACCAGATTCAGGCTTCCTTCCGTATTCTCACGCTCTGCCTTCTCCGAAAGCGCCCTCGCATGTTTTCCCACCGTTTTTGTGCCGTCCAGCATTTCCCCTGTATCCATAAAAAAGGAATAGTCTGCCGAATATGCCCCAAAACCGATGTTGTATGTCATAATCCGATAGGCTTTCCCTTTCTGTACCTGCTCTGTCTGCGGATTTTCCGTGGCAAGCTTTGTAAAATCATCAATTCTGTAATACTGAATCTGCATATACGCCACATATCCCACAATCAACACCAGAAAAGCCGCAAAAATCCCTAACAGGATTTTCCCTATCCTCTTAGCCACCAAAATGCCTCCCTTTTTTCCAAAACGTTCCTGTCTCTCTTGTAATTATCATATCATTCTTCCCACGCTTTTGCAATAACGCCACATATAAAAAATCTAGCCCGACGCATGTTACATATAACAGTTCAGCCGACTGGCCTGTTACTGCTCTCTCGTGACCAGTGCCCATCTTACACTTCTATATAATATGGGCAGATATCTTCATACTGCCCGTTCTTTAACCGAAATCCTTTCGGAATCGTGCCAAGCTGCCGGAATCCTATTCTCTCATACAAATGCCTTGCATGGATATTTGACGCTACTACCGCATTAAACTGTAAAATCTTAAACCCGTTATCCCGTGCCTGCCTGATGCAGTCCTGTACCAGCTTTTCCCCGATATGCACTCCCCTGTTTTTGGCAGATACGGCATAACTCGCATTGCATATGTGCCCGCACCTTCCCACGTTGTTAGGATGCAGGATATACAGGCCTAAGATTTCTCCTGTCTGTGTATCCTCCGCCACACCGCAGTAACTTTGGTCTCCAAAAAATTCCTTTCCTGTGGTTTCCGTCAGCACTTCTTCCTGAGGAAATGCAATTCCTTCTTCTACCACCTCATTCCAAATATACAGCATGGCAGGAATATCGGTTTCTCTATATTTTCTTATCTTAACTATCATGATGTTATCCTCCCTATACATCCAAAGTATAGCATTTCCCGTGTATACTTTCAAGCATTTTCGAATATTCGTTCTTGTTTTTTATCGTCAATATCCGGAAAAATCGCTTTAATCATTTCTTCTCCCCAATAAAGTAAAATCCTTATACAATATTTTTCATTTTCCATTTACCTGTCTTGTAGTGGGCAAACGAGATACAGAAGTTTGCAAACCAGCCAAGCGGCACGGCGTACCAAACCATTGTGCAATGAGAATAATCATTATGTTTGCCGCCCGATACCCCTGTGAAACACGATCTTTTCTATTTGCTCCGATATTCTGTGCAATATAAGACGAGAGTGCACTGCCAATAGCGGACATCGGCACAATACAGAGCGTTTCAATTCGCATTGCGGCAGAGAAACCGGCGAGAATCTGCATACCGAAGCCGTTGACTACTGCCTGCAATTGCTTGCCATTAGATATACAAAACAGTATTACACAGATTCAAAATAAAGTGGTATTTTGGATTCCAGACAGACATTGTGATTCACCATTCCTTAAATCAATGTTCCATATTGCTGTCACCCGTCATGCAGCAGCCATACGGTATTCATCAATACACTCTGAAAGCACACGCACCATTATACCGATTAGGTTATACGCTATGAATGGACTTTGGTATTGCCCTGCATATTGTGCGACAGCAAATCAAATTAGAGAGTTCCGCATTAAACTTTTCCAACAGGCGGCGGACTGCTTCCGGTTCAATTTCGTGATATTTCCCAACCCACTTGCATGTTCAGAAACAATAGAGTATAATACAGCTTATATTAATAAGGAAATTCTTCGGGGCAGGGTGAAATCCCCGACCGGCGGTACAGTCCGCGACCCGCTCCGGCGGCTGATATGGTGCGATTCCATAACCGACAGTAAAGTCTGGATGAGAGAAGAATGCGATATTCTTTGAACACTATTGTCCCGTGTGCCCTTGCGCATACGGGATTTTTCGTGGAATTTCCTTTAAAGTCAAAGTCCCCGCAAGCACGGCGCTTGGCTCATTGCTGGCGGGAATGAAAAGGAGAGAAAACATGAACGCAAACACAAACGCGGCAGGAAATGCCGCAGGAAAAAGCAGCATTAAGAAAATGGTAGAAATTGGAATGCTGGGGGCGGTATCCGTCATCCTTATGATGTTCGAAATTCCCCTCTGGTTTGCCCCCTCATTCTACAAGATTGATTTAAGCGAAGTCCCGGTACTGATAGGCGCGTTTGCCATGGGACCGGCCGCCGGAGCCGTCATTGAACTGGTAAAAGTCGTCCTGCACATGGTTTTTAAGGGCAGCACGACGGCAGGTGTAGGCGATTTCGCAAATTTCCTGATTGGATGCGCCTTCATCGTCCCGGCAGGACTTATCTACAGTAAGAAGAAAAATAAGAAGCGCGCAGTTATCGGCATGACAGTTGGCGCGGTCTTTATGGTAGTAGCAGGATGCTTCCTGAACGCCTTCGTCCTGCTTCCCGCATACGGAAAAGCCTTCGGTATGCCGATAGACGCGCTTATCGGAATGGGAACGGCAGTAAATCCGGCTATTACCAGCCTGACAACTTTCGCCGTCCTGGCAGTCGCGCCGTTCAATCTGCTCAAAGCGGTGATTGTTTCGGTGATAACGCTGCTTCTATATAAATACATCAGCCCAATCTTAAAATAAATACCCCTCTCCGTTCGTGGGACTCCTATTATTTATCCATTTGTATATTATGGAACCTGATGATTTTTTAACGTCTCATAGGAATGCGTTGCTCTTTGTTGTATTATTTTAGGGGAGATTTAGAATAGCTTTCTTTATTTCGGGCACGATAAACTCGAGGTGATTATATGAACAAAGCAAAACAGGAAGAAGCGAATCGCAAAAAGAGCGATGATAAATTCAATAGCATAACCCAAAAGAAAAAACCGGAAAACCAGAACCAGGCGCACAATGCCCGTTCCGAAGCGGTAGAAGCAAAAAACAGGCAGGTTTAAGCATCCTTAGGGATGCTTTTTCCATACCTGAAACGACATGAAACGCCAATTGACAAACCTCCTTTTATGCGGTATAATCAGACACATCCGCGATTTAAACTTTAAAAGTTTAACGAGCGAAAGTATTTAAGAAAAGGAGACATGTACACTATGAAGGAAATATCGAACTTGATGAATTTCCGTCCGCAGATTAAAGTCGTGGACGCGACGCTTCGTGACGGGGGACTTGTAAATGATTTCTATTTTTCAGATAAATTTGTTCAGGATTTGTATCTGGCCAATCTGAGGGCCGGCGTTGACTATATGGAGTTTGGATATAAAGCATCCCGCGAAATGTTCGACGAATCGCAGTTTGGCAAATGGAAATTCTGTAAAGACGAGGACATCCGCGCCATCGTGGGGGATAATAACACGGATTTAAAAATCGCAGTTATGGCAGACGTAGGACGCTGTGACTACAAAAAAGATATCATTGACCGCGCCGACAGCCCGATTGACTTAATCCGCGTTGCTACCTATATTAATACGATCCCTGCCGCTATTGATATGATTGAAGACGCCCACGCAAAGGGATACGAAACCACCTGCAACATCATGGCGCTCTCCAATGCGCGTGAGCAGGATTTGGAAGTGGCGCTGCACCTTCTGGGACAGAGCAGCGTCGATACGATTTATATCGTAGACAGCTACGGTTCTTTCTACCCGGAGCAGATTGCCCGCACCGCCCACACGTTCCTGGAAATCTGCGGACAGTACGGAAAAGAAGTGGGAATCCACGCGCACAACAACCAGCAGCTCGCTTTCGCCAACACCATCGAAGTCGTAGGCGACGGCGTAAACTTCCTGGACGCTACCTACAACGGCATGGGAAGAGGCTGCGGCAACTGTATGATGGAGCTTCTGCTCGGATTCCTGAAAAATCCGAAATACAACATTTACCCGGTTATCCAGTTCATCGAAAAGCACATGACGAAACTGAAAGAGGAAGGCGTTATCTGGGGATATGATTTCCCGTACATGCTTACCGGAATCCTGAACCAGCACCCGCGCTCCGCGATTCAGTTTATGAAGAACGGCCGCACGGATTACACAGAATTTTACAAAGAGCTGCTGGATAGAGATTAATCCTGCCGACACCATTCTTACATTTCAGGGAGTGAACCGCCGTTCACTCCCTGATCCATTTCAGATGCGCCGCAATCTCTTTTTCATATCCGTTTTCACTCGGCTCATAAAATCTTGTATCCCCCAGCTCTTCGGGAAGATATCTCTGCTTTGAAAAATGTTTCGGAAAATCGTGGGCGTATTCATACCCCAGCCCATGTCCCAGCTTTTCCGCTCCCCGGTAATGAGAATCCTGCAGATGAGACGGAACGGTGGCTTTCTGGCGCTTCACAGACTCCGTCGCATGGAAAATCGCATTGGTACAGGAATTGCTCTTCGGGGCGCACGCTACATAAATCGCTGCCTGTGACAGAATAAGCTGAGACTCCGGCATACCCACACGCTCGACCGCCTGGGCTGCCGCCACGGCCACCTGCAGCGCCTGCGGATCTGCGTTCCCCACATCCTCCGAAGCACAAATCATGATTCTCCGCGCAACAAAGGTCACACTCTCCCCTGCATAAAGCATCCGCGCCAGGTAATACACCGCCGCATCCGGGTCAGAGCCCCGCATACTTTTGATAAATGCGGAAATCGTATCATAATGGTTATCCCCTGTCTTGTCATACCGCACGGCACGTTTCTGAATACATTCCGCCGCCACATCAAGCGTGATATGGATTTTCCCGTCGCTTCCGCGCTCCGTCGTCAGAACGCCCAGCTCAACCGCATTCAACGCCGCCCGTGCGTCTCCGTCCGCGATATCTGCCAGAAATTCCTCTGCGTCCGCATCAATCACAGCGTTATATTCACCCATTCCCCGCTCTTTGTCGTACACTGCCCGCTCAATCAGTATCTTGATATCATCCTTCGCCAAAGGCTTCAGCTCAAATACGATCGAGCGCGAAATCAAAGCGCCGTTCACCTCAAAATACGGATTTTCGGTAGTTGCGCCCACCAGAATCAGCGTCCCATCCTCCACAAACGGAAGCAGATAGTCCTGCTGCCCCTTATTGAAGCGGTGAATCTCATCTACAAACAGAATCGTCCGCTTCCCGTACATCCCCATACTGTCTTTCGCGGACTTTACCACTTCTTCCATATCTTTTTTTCCCGCCACCGTAGCATTAATCTGCGTAAACTCCGCGCTGGTAGTATTGGCTATGACCTTCGCAAGCGTCGTTTTCCCTGTTCCCGGAGGACCATAGAAAATGATAGAGCTTATCTTATCCGCCTTAATCGCACGGTAAAGCAGCTTGTCCTTTCCGATAATATGCTGCTGTCCTACCACCTCATCAAGAGTCTTTGGGCGCAGCCGGGATGCCAGCGGCGCCTCCGTCTCCATCGTATTTTTCCTCATATAATCAAATAAATCCATCTTCCCCTCCGTTTACTCCAAAACCAGTTCATCCACTGTTACAAACTCAAACCCCCGCTCCAACAAGGCGTCTACAATTTTCAGCGCTGCCTCCACAGACGAATCGTAATAATCATGCAGAAGAATGATACTGTTCTCCTCTGCCCTGCTAAGTACTTTCTGAACCACCGCATCCACATTTTTCGTTGTCCAGTCCAGCGGGTCGATGCTCCACAGTACCGGAAACATCTCAAATCCACACTCCAGCTTCTTATCCCACGCGCCAAAAGGCGGACGCACAAACTCCGTATTTTTTCCGGTAATCTCCTTCACCAGCTCACTCGTTTTTGTAATCTGTGCGCACGCCTCTTCCTCCGGAAGCCCGGTAATCTTTACATGATCATACGTATGGTTACCGATGAGATGTCCCTCCTCGTCCATGCGTTTAATAATATCTTCGCGTCCCTCAATATTCTTCCCCACCACAAAAAAGGTCGCTTTCACATTCCGCTCCTTTAGCCCATCCAAAAGCTTCGGCGTGTAGACCGGATGCGGCCCGTCGTCAAAGGTCAGCGCAATCCTCGGCTTCACATCCTCTGTAACCGCCTGGGAAATCCTGCCCCATAACAGCCCCAGTCCAAGAATAGCCACCGCTGCAATCATTATCAGAATATTTCTTCGTTTCACACACAAACCGCCCGTTATTAAAATTACTAAATATATACGCTGAGGGGCAATTCTCTATTCCATGAAACAGCCGTTTATAATCCTTTTCATTCATTATACCATAGACTTCCCCTAAATTCTGCACAATTTCAAAAATCGAATAAATCCTTGCAATAAGAAGTGGCGCAATCCCTCTTCAAGTGGTATACTATAAATATTATAAAAAAGAAAGGGGGATGCTTTTATGAAAATACAAAAATTTAAAACGATACGCATCCTAATCACTGCGCTGATGTTTCTTACCGGAACCCTGGTTATAACATCCGGTGCACAGGCAGCCGACAGCCGCTATTATGTTTCTATGGAGGCTCCTGCTCAGACACAGTATGGAACAGACAATGCCGTAATCAGCTGGAAACTCAGCTATATCAGCTCTTCCAATACAACAGAAACGGCCGGATACAACATTTACCTGGGAGAAGACTACGGGAGCACAAAACTCTTCGCAAAAACCCCGAACACTTTCTACAAAATCACCGGGCTGGAGGACGGAAAGAAATACTATGTAAAAGTAGAGCCTTACGCCGCAGACGGGTCCATTGGCAGCGGCAGGAGCCTGACCATCGAGACGATGCCGGCGCGGGTGAAAAATTTCCGGCAGGAACGCTGGTGGTATTTCATCAATATGCTTGAAGTAGCCTGGGATCGGATAGAGACTGCCGATACCGTCAACATTTCTCTGTACAACAGCAAAGGGAAAAAGGTACAGTCAAAGATACTTTCTCCATCCAGCAGCAGCGTATCTTTCTCAAAAATGAAAGATGAAGTTTACACGGTAAAAATACAGGCCTCCCGAACCATAAACGGAAATACCTGGCAGACTCCTGTTTCCACCATCCAATGCTTTAACCAGGCGCGCATCAGTTCCGCAAAAGTATCTAAGAAAAAACTGACTGTCAAGTGGAAAAAGGTAGGCGGCGCTACCGGATATGACATCTACGTATCCACAAAACAGAAATCCGGCTACAAAAAGTTGAAATCCGTCGGCAAAAATACAACGAAAGCTACATTTTCAAAATTTAAAGGAAAATCTTTCAATCCGAAGAAAACTTATTATATCTATATAGAGACTAAAAAGAAAAACGGAAAAAGAATTGACAAATCCGGCAGGCTTTACTACTGGAACACCAAAAATACGGCGACCGGTTACTTTTAACAACACAGGAGGAACGGTATTATGATGGATCGCATTTTTAACATGGATAACAAATTTTTCACTTTTATGGGAAAAGCCGCTGATTTGATTCTTCTAAACATCATCTTCCTGATTTGCTGCCTTCCCGTGGTGACCATTGGTGCATCCGTTACCGCAATGTATTATGTAACCCTGAAAATGGTACGGAACGAGGAATCTTATATCTCCCGAAGCTTTTTCCAGTCGTTCCGCCAGAATTTCAGGCAGGCAACAGGAATCTGGCTGATCCTCCTGGCTGGAGGAACGGTTCTCTGGCTGGATTTTCAAATCATGGAGCAGGCAGGTTCCGGCGGAATCTTTCAAGCCGTTTATCTGGGACTGTGCTTTATTCTCCTGATTTACGGCATGATATCCGCTTACATATTTCCGCTGTTAGCCAAATTTGACAATACCGTAAAAAACACTTTTAAGAATTCCCTGCTCATGTCCATCAGGCATCTGCCCTATACCATCCTGCTTCTGCTCATTACCTATGTGCCGATGTTCCTGACTCTGAACTATGGCGTTGTCCTGGTATACGGAGCCGTGGTCTGGCTGGCGGCAGGCTTTGCCCTGACAGCATTTATCAATTCACACATCTATATGAGGATTTACAAAAATTACATTCCGGAAGAAGCGCAAGAAAATGATTCCGAATGGACGCTGGGAGAATAATTACAGGGAGGCATTTCGCCTCCCTGCTTCTTAAGAAAAGAGATCCTGGAAAAATCCTACAATCGCGTCTATGATTCTTGTAAAAAAATTTCCTACACTCTCTGCATCAAAGTTAAAATCCAGATTTTCTAATTTATGGTACAAATCTTTCGCCTGCTCTTTGATGGCGTCTACGTTCAAATCCAAACCGTCGATTTTGTCCATCAGCCCGGTAATCTTATCCCTATCCTCATCGGAAAGACGAATCTCCAGCTCGTCCGCCGCCTGTTTCACCAGATTTTTAATATCTTCACTGCCGCTGACCGCACCCTCGGCCACCTCCTGTTTCACCAGCGCCATAAGCTGTTCTACCTTCTCAGGATCCCCTACGCTCTCCACGATTTCCCCTGTGATTACCAGTTCATTGTTCGCAGCATCCAGGTTTACTTCAGGAACCTCTTCCCCGGTCATCGTCTCATAAGCTTTGATAGCGCCCACCAGCGCCGCCGTCCCGGATATTGAAAATGGTCCTGCCACTGTAATATCTGCATCTTCCACTCCGGCAGTAATCAACGCATTCCGGTACATGCCTGACGTACAGTAGGAAATATTGTTTGTGCTTACATTGATACCATTTCCCGCCTCTTTTCCCACTACCATAACAGAAGAGAGCGCCCTTGTCCCTATCACGCCGGCATCCAGATAGCTGTCCAGATATTTATGTTCATCTTCATTTGTAATCGTGACCACATCATAATCTTTCAGCTCTGCCTCCGTCACTCCGAGCAGCTCCAGAACTTTCGCCCTCTCTGACTCCTTTAAGTCTGCGCCCAACGCCACGTACGGCTTATCAATCACTGCATCTACCCTGTCCGCCAGCGCTGTCATTCCTGACGTAAGGAACATACATGCCGCCAGGGCTCCTGTTAACATCTGCTTCTTTCCCATCAAAATCCCTCCTGTTTCTTATTATTCATCTTTCCTGTGCCCTCCAGACATTCCGAAAGCCATGTATAAATGTCCCGGTAAACTTTTTCCCTGTCAGTCTCATTCAATATCTCATGTCTATCGCCCGGATACAGCCTGCACTTCACATTTTTCATTCCCAGTTCCTTAAACCGGGCATATACCAGCATCACGCCTTTTCCGTAAGCTCCTACCGGGTCGTCCCCGCCTGCTGCAAACAGCACCGGAAGGGTTTTCGGCATTCTTCTCAGATAGCTCTCCTCCGAAAGTTTATAAAGACCCAGGAACATATTGTAATAGGCATTCAGCGTGAAGCGGAATGTGCATCTCTCATCTGCCACATACGTTTTCACACAATTCTCATCCTTCGTCAGCCATTCCTTGCCTGCGCGTGACTTCCCAAATCCCCTGTTATATCCTCCAAATGCCAGCGCGTCCACAAACCGGCTCCGGTAACGCCATCCCTTTACCCTCGCGAACAGCTTACAGACTAACATTCCCAGCATGGCTATGTTCCCCGAATGGTGCCCGGTTCCCATGATAACCGCCCCGGCCAGCCCTTTCCCATAGCAGCAGATATACTGCCTCGCCAGGAACGAACCCATACTATGCCCCAACAGGAAATATGGCGCGTGCGGATAATCCTCCTGCACCATTTTCCGCAGTCTGTGTAAATCCTTTATCAGCGTAGAATTTCCGTTTTCCTCCGCAAAATACCCATACTCTTCCTTCGAGCGGATGGATTCCCCGTGCCCCAGATGATCATTCCCCACCACCAGGACTCCCCGTTCCGCCAGGAACACTGCAAACTCGTCGTAGCGTTCCACAAACTCGCACATCCCATGAGAAATCTGCAGAACTGCCTTCACCTCCCCTTCAGGCACCCACTTTACCGCATGGACCAGCGTAATAGAGTCATTGGATAAAAACTGCATATGCTGTCTGATTACCATAAAATCACCCCTTTTACTTTTCATCTGCATCTTTGGCGTCCGCATGCACTCCCCATGCCGGCGGATACCGGAACCGCAGCCTGTTCCACGGTTCACTGCTGCTTCTTCCATACTATACCACACTTTAAAGAGAATACTCCTTAAAATTCTGTGAAAAATTGACTTTTTCTCTTAAACAGGTTATTGTAGGATGCAGATTATCAAAAAGGAGAGTTCTACTTATGAAACTGCAGCAATTACTCAGCTATACCCGAAAAGCTGTTGATGAATACCAAATGATACAGGAAGGAGACGCCATCGCCGTGGGCATTTCCGGGGGAAAGGACAGCCTGGCTATGCTCTATGCGCTACAGGGACTTCGGCGCTTTTACCCAAACCATTTTGACATCCATGCCATTACCGTCAGCCTGGGATACGAAGGCTTCGACTTATCCCCCATACGTTCCCTCTGCGAAGAGCTCGAAGTCCCCTACACCGTAATAGACACTGAGATCGCCCGCATTATCTTTGATGAGCGGAAAGAGGACAATCCCTGCTCTCTGTGCGCGAAGATGCGCAAAGGCGCTTTTAACCAGGAAGCGAAACGCATTGGCTGCAATAAGGTCGCCTATGCCCACCATAAAGACGATATAATTGAAACTATGCTCCTTTCCCTCATTTTTGAGGGAAGGTTCCATTCTTTCTCGCCGCTCACTTATTTAGACAGAATGGATTTGACGGTTATCCGTCCATTGATGTTTGTAGACGAGGCAGATGTGATTGGATTCAAAAATAAATACGCGCTTCCCACTGTCAAAAATCCCTGCCCGGCAGACGGTTACACGAAACGGGAATACGCGAAAAAACTGCTCCGACAGCTAAACCTGGAAAATCCCGGCGTGAAAGAGCGTATGTTTTCAGCCATCTTAAACGGAAATATCGCAGGATGGCCCCCGCGTATCCTGCGGTAAGGCGTTTATAAATCCTTTACATTTTTTTAGATTCTATATATGTTATTCCCCCGGAAACTGTGCTATCCTTTCTACTAGAATTTATTTAGGAAGTGACGGAATTGAAAACACAAGTCTTATATGTAAGCGGAACCGGAAATACTGAACAGATTGCAAAAGCAGTTTATCAGGAAATTCCCGGTGCTTCCAAGGATATCATGAAACTGGATTCCTGCTTTGAAAAACACTCTGCCGACATGTACTTTATCGGCTTTTGGGTAAACCGCGGCTCTGCCAGCGTGGAAATTCTTGACTTTCTCTCTGGCCTGCACGGAAAAAACATCGCGCTTTTCGCTACCTGCGGTATGGGAAAACACCCTGAATATTACCGCAAAATCGAAAAAAATGTATCTGCTTTTATCCCGGATGACAACCAATATCTGGGCGCCTTTTTCTGTCAAGGCAAAATGCCCATGCATGTGCGCCGGAAATATGAACAGATAGAAACTTTTGAAAACGGAAAACAGGTAGAACAGATGCTTCATAATTTTGACGAAGCGCTGCTCCATCCCGACCGCAGAGATTTAGCAAACGCACGCGCTTTTGTCTGCTCCGTTTATCAGAAACTGCCGTCCGATACTTACTGACCGGCTCATCGTTCTCACAGGAGGAACCTTTATATGAAGCAAAAATTTCAGAACTTTATGTCTGGCCGTTATGGCGTTGATGACTTTTCAAAAGCCCTGCTCTATGCTACCCTCGCCCTGTGCCTCGTCTCACTATTTACCCGGAACCGGATGCTGAACCTGCTGCTGACCGCAGGCCTGGTTTTTATCTATTACCGTATGTTTTCCAAGAATTATTCCCGGCGTTATCAGGAAAACCTATGGTATCTCCGGCAAAAAGACAAAGTCATGCACTTTTTCCGGCGCCAGAATAGCCTTGCGCAGCAGCGGAAAACTCACCGCATTTATACCTGTCCCCAATGCCGTCAGAAAATACGGATTCCCAAAGGACACGGAAAAGTGCAGATTACCTGCCCCCAATGCAAAACTGCGTTTATCAAACGCTCTTAATTCCTCGGAATCCCGACGCTGCCCTTTTTAACTACTGCTTTCCACGGAGAGATTATGTTTGGATACATCACTGTGAACCAGCAAGAGCTGAAAATAAAAGAATACAACCGCTACCGCGCCTATTACTGTGGCCTGTGCAAATCCTTGCGGGAGCGTCATGGCATAGCCGGACAGATGACGCTGACTTATGATATGACTTTTCTTGCCATACTGCTCAGCGGGCTTTATGAGCCGGACAGCTGTTCCGGTCTGGAACGCTGCCTGGTTCATCCATGCAGAAAGCACAAGATTCTTTCCAATGAATATACCGCCTATGCCGCGGATATGAATATTCTGCTGGCTTACCACAAATGCATGGATGACTGGCTGGACGACAAAAGCCTCTGGAAACTTTCTTATGCCCGGCTTCTCAAAAAACGATACAAAACGCTGGAAGCCCGATATCCCAGACAAGTACAAGCCATAAACATTTATATGGAAAATGTACATAACGGCGAAAAATGCCGCCTGGAAGATTTAGATTTGATTTCAGGTTACACAGGCGTTCTTCTTAGTGAGCTTTTTACCTGCAGAGAGGACGAATGGAGCGCTATCTTAAGACAGATGGGATTCTTCCTGGGAAAATTTATCTATCTTATGGATGCTTATGAAGACCTGGAAGCAGATATAAAGAAAGAACTTTACAATCCCTGGATATTCTATCGAAACCAGACAGATTTCGAAAAATTCTGCCTGGAAACCCTTCATATGATGGCCGCCGAATGCGCACGCGAATTTGAAAAGCTCCCTATTCTTATGGACGCAGAAATCCTTCGAAATATCCTGTATTCCGGTCTTTGGTCAAAATATGAAATGATTCAGAAAAACTATAAGGAAGAGAAAGAAGAAAAATAATGTCAGACCCTTACAAAATCTTGGGCGTCAGCCGCGATGCCTCTAACGATGAAATAAAAAAAGCATATAGGAACCTAAGCCGCAAATATCATCCTGATGCAAATATAAACGCTCCGCATCCCGAAACTGCCGAAGAAAAATTCAAAGAAATCCAGCAGGCATACCGCCAGATTATGGATGAAAGGGAACACGGCGGCTCCTCTTATAGCTATACTTCCTACGGACGTACTTCTTATGCTGGCTCGGAAAACGGTTCTTCCGTAAAAATGCAGGCAGCTGCAAACTTTATCAACTCCCGCCATTTTAAGGAAGCGCTCAATGTCCTGAACGACATCCCTGAACACGACGCCCAATGGTATTTCTTCAGCGCCATTGCTAATTCCGGACTTGGAAATAATGTAACCGCCAAACAGCTAGCTTCTCAGGCAGCGGCTTTAGACCCTTCAAATATCCAATACCGCCAATTCCTTCAGCAGCTTGAGTTCAGCAGTACCTGGTACAGTTCCGTGGGCAGCGCCTACGGGCAGACAGATATGGGAAATCGTTTCTGTCTGAATCTGTGCCTGCTGAATTTATGCTGCGGCGGCTGCTATTTTCCCTGCTGATTTACAGGGAATCATGACCCGCCGCCTTGACAGTCAGCCGCCTGCATCGTGTGTCCGGGGCTGTCCGATGTCCAGGTATTTAACCTTCGCATGCCGTTTATGAGCACGCAGCAGCCCGCTTGTCTTATTGTACAGCCAGAAAGAATATACCAGTACGTTATTTGCTGCCCCGATTTTCTCTTTGGTGGTACCGTGGTAATACTCGCCCCCCGCACGGATGGGGGCTTTTCTTCTGACCGCCGCAATCAAGTCTGACTCGCAGGTAATCTTATCTGCAAACTTCGTATATGCCAGTCCCACACAATTTTCTTTATGGGAATCGCTTCCGCCGAATCCCGGGAGATAATATTCTTTCGCCAGTTCCTTTGCTTCCTGATTCCTCTCCGGTGACTCACAGGCATTAAACGTCTCCACAAAATCAAACCGCCGCATCAATGAATCTTTCTGCCGCCGGAATACCTTGGTTCTCCCAAAACTCATATATTTTTCCCCGCAAGGATGCGCTGGGCCTACAATCCCTCCATAAACATGAACAATCGTAATCAACAGGGATACCGGCATCCCCCGCACCTCCAGAATACGCGGCTTTACTTTCTCAGGCATTACTACAATCATATGCCCGGCATTGATCGTATCATATTCAATCCCTTTCAGAACCACGAAATCCTGTGCCGTTCCATCTTTCACCTGATTCTTCCAGGCCCGGTATCCGTCATAAGAATTGTGGTCTGTCACCAGCATTCCCTGAAACCCTTTATCTTTAAGTATACGGATATAGTCCTCAAGCCCTACTCTCCCATCCAGAGAGCCCTCCTTTGTATGGCAATGCATGTCAAATTTCATATAAATCCATCCTTCCGATGCTTTGTCCAGGTTCTGCTTCCTTTCGGTGTGCGCAGCCTGCTAAAGGCAGGCTGCGTATATGCTACAGTTTCTCTGCCGCCCGCTGATTTTATGCGTGTGGAAATATTATTTTAATTGCTCTTTCATAATAATAACATGCACGCCAAGGGGATTGATGACTACGCCTTTTGCCTGTTCTGCTACAACTTCCGTAAGTTTATCATAGGGAATCACAGCTCCATGAAACTTGCTG
Source organism: Hominisplanchenecus murintestinalis (assembly GCF_943193015.1). Taxonomy (NCBI): domain Bacteria; kingdom Bacillati; phylum Bacillota; class Clostridia; order Lachnospirales; family Lachnospiraceae; genus Hominisplanchenecus; species Hominisplanchenecus murintestinalis. The sequence continues at coordinate 8,863 of NZ_CALPCM010000038.1, read as the reverse complement.
CTGCCCCCGAATTTGTTAAATTCATGCATATCCGTAAAGATTGGCTGGAACATAGCGTCCTCCTTGATTTTCATCAGCGGAACCTTCTTGTCCTCCTGGACAGGTACGATATAGACCCCACGACGCATGTTTGCCGTAAGCTCCTCTTCCATCTCTTTCATTTCCTCCGTCGGCTGCACGCCCGGCGCCCTGCGCAGCTCCTGCATCAGATACATTGCCGTAAGCTGGAACTCCGGGTTGTCCACACGAATCTGTCCTTCCGGCATCTTACTGTAATCCGGAGGCGTCACCAGTTCTTCCAGAAGAATTTCCATCTGTTCGTCCCCCTCATCCACAAGCATGGCATTTATCCCCAGAAAATAAAGACTGGAATAAAAGTTCAGGAAATCTTTATTTTCCACCTTCAGAACCTGCACCGGAATTTCCTGTTTTCCGTATTCTTCCGCTGCCCCCCTTGCATTCTCTTCTTTCCTGAAAATATAAATCTGGTCATTATATGTCTCCTGGTCGCAATAGACGTAGGGAAGCCTCGTGCATCTCGAAAAAAGCACGAAAATTTCCCCTGAGTTCCTCAATTGCTGAAGCATAAACCTTTTTTTGCCGTCAATCTGTGCCATATGCTGCCCCTCTCTTACTTTTGTAATCTGCGTAATTTTCCTAAAACAATTTGTTCTTAGTTTATCATAACATAAATGCGTCCAAAAACCCAGATCCTATTTATATTTTTATAATTATAACTGTTTGGTCAATTACTTATAATTTACTGTTTTTCGGAAACACTAAATGAATACCACACTGCGAGGAGGTCAGTCTCCATGAGTTTTTTTCCAAAAATGAATTTCCGGGTTCTTTGCATGGAAATCCTCGGCAGCTTCCTGATTGCCGTCGGCATTTATAATTTTGCGCTTCCTGCCGGATTTCCTATGACCGGGTTTTCCGGAATTGCCATTATCCTGCACCGCCTGTTCGCCCTTCCCGTCGGCTCTATGACCATCGTACTCAATATCCCGGTCGCTCTTTTCTGCTGCCGTCTTCTGGGAAAAACCTTTTTCCTGCGTTCTTTTCGCTGTATGCTGATTTCTTCTGTTATGATGGATGCCGCCGCACCTCTGCTCCCGCTTTACCAAGGAAGCCGCCTGCTGGCTGCCATTTCCACCGGAGTCCTCGGGGGGATTGGCTACGCACTGATTTACATGCAGGGTTCTTCCACAGGTGGGATGGACTTTATTACCATGTCTATCAAATCTTTCAAGCCTCATGTTCCCCTGGGGCGGATCGTGTTTGCTGCAGACGCTATAATTATTCTCATTGGAGGTATCATTTTCCGGGATGTCGATGGAATCATTTACGGACTAATCGTCACTTATCTGTTTTCCATCATGGTAGACCGCACCATGTACGGCGCGAATGCCGGGAAGCTTACCTTAATTGTCACTTCCCATCCCCGGCAGATTACCGAAACAATCGTCAACTGCATCGGCCGCGGCTCCACCATCCTAAATGGGCAGGGCAGTTACCGCCATGAAGAACGCTTTGTCATTCTGTGCGCCTGCAGCAAAAAACAGATGTACTCCTTACAGCAGGCAGTACGCCTGACCGATCCCGGCTGTTTTCTGATTATCCTGGAATCTAACGAAGTACACGGAGAAGGATTCCATCCGCTGGCTCTGGGACAGAAACCCATCAGCAAACATTGAATCCATAGAACTTCAGAACTTTTGTACGAAAAAAGTACAGAACAAACGTGCGATTTGTTCTGTACTTTTCCGTTAGATAGTGGTATACTATTACTGCTGAAAACAAATAGAACAAATCAGAATCCGTTCATAAAGGAGACTTTCATGGATCATTTTGAATTAGTATCACAATACGCCCCCACTGGCGACCAGCCACAGGCAATCGAAGAATTAGTAAAAGGATTTCAGGAAGGCAACCAGTTTCAGACCCTTCTCGGCGTTACCGGTTCCGGTAAAACATTTACGATGGCAAATGTTATTCAACAGTTAAACAAACCGACACTTATCATAGCACATAATAAGACATTAGCCGCCCAATTATATGGAGAATTTAAAGAATTTTTTCCGAATAATGCGGTAGAATACTTTGTCTCCTACTACGACTACTACCAGCCGGAAGCCTACGTCCCCTCTTCGGACACTTATATTGCAAAAGACTCTGCTATCAATGACGAGATTGACAAGCTGCGTCTTTCTGCGACAATGGCTCTGGCAGAGCGAAAGGATGTAATCATTGTCTCCAGCGTATCCTGTATCTACGGTTTGGGCGACCCTGTGGACTACAAAGAAATGGTAATCTCCCTGCGTCCGGGTATGGAGAAAGACAGAGATGAAGTCATGCGCAAGCTGATCGATATCCAGTATGACCGCAACGACATGGATTTTAAACGCGGTACTTTCCGGGTTCGGGGAGACGTGCTGGAAATTTTCCCGGCAATGAATACAGACACCGCTATCCGGGTAGAATTTTTCGGAGATGAGATTGACAGAATTACAGAGATTGACGTGCTGACCGGAGAGGTAAAAACAAGTCTGGAACATGCGGCAGTCTTCCCGGCATCCCACTATGTAGTACCTATGGAAAAAATTCTTGAAGCGGCAAAAAACATTGAAACTGAGCTGGAAGAACGCGTACGCTGGTTTAAGAGTGAGGACAAGCTTTTGGAAGCCCAGCGCATTTCTGAACGGACGAACTTTGATATTGAAATGATGAAAGAGACTGGATTCTGCTCCGGCATCGAAAACTATTCCCGCCATCTGGCAGGGCTGGAGCCGGGCGCTACTCCCCATACGCTGATAGATTACTTCCCCGACGACTTCCTGATTATTATTGACGAGTCCCACAAGACAGTGCCGCAAATCCGGGGAATGTTCGCGGGAGACCAGTCCAGAAAAACCACACTGGTGGATTACGGATTCCGTCTGCCCTCTGCTAAGGATAACCGCCCGCTGAACTTTGGGGAATTTGAGAGTAAAATCGATCAGATGCTTTTCGTGTCTGCGACACCCGGGGATTATGAAGCAGACCACGAACTGCTCCGTGCAGAACAGATTATTCGTCCGACAGGACTTCTGGACCCGGCCGTAGAAGTGCGTCCGGTAGAAGGCCAGATAGACGATTTGGTCGGCGAAGTAAATAAAGAAGTAACAAAAGGAAATAAAATTCTGATTACTACCCTGACAAAACGGATGGCTGAGGATTTAACCGACTATATGCGGGAAATCGGTATCCGGGTAAAGTACCTGCATTCCGATATTGATACACTGGAACGGACAGAAATTATCCGTGATATGCGCCTGAATGTATTTGACGTGCTGGTAGGTATCAACCTGCTGAGGGAAGGACTGGATATTCCTGAAATCACCCTGGTAGCAATCCTCGACGCAGATAAAGAAGGGTTTCTGCGTTCCGAGACTTCCCTGGTACAGACCATTGGCCGCGCCGCCAGAAACGCCGAAGGGCATGTAATTATGTACGCAGACACCATAACAGATTCCATGCGCCTGGCGATTGAAGAAACACAGCGCCGCCGGAGCATCCAGGAAGCGTACAACGAAGCACATGGCATTACCCCGCAGACCATCAAAAAAGCCGTCCGCGGCTTAATCAGCATTTCAAAAGAAGTAGAAAAGAAAAACGACGATTTTGAGATAGACCCCGAATCCATGACAAAAAAAGAGCTGGAGAAGCTGGCAGCAGACATACAGAAAAAAATGAAACAGGCAGCAGCAGAGCTGAATTTCGAAGAAGCTGCTCTGCTGCGTGATAAGATGATTCTATTGAAGAAGCAGCTACAGGAGCTGGAGCACTGAGCAATACAGCCATAAACATACAGCAAACAGGAGGAAACTATGACGGAAAACAAAGACAAAAAACCGATGATTCGAATCCGGGGAGCAAATGAAAACAATTTGAAAAATATCAGCCTGAACATTCCCAGAAATGAACTGGTCGTTCTTACCGGGCTGAGCGGTTCGGGAAAATCCTCCCTCGCTTTCGACACGATTTATGCCGAAGGGCAGAGACGGTATATGGAGTCCCTCTCCTCTTACGCACGGCAATTTTTGGGGCAAATGGAAAAACCGGACGTGGAAAGCATCGAGGGGCTCCCTCCCGCGATTTCTATCGATCAGAAATCTACAAACCGCAACCCCAGGTCTACCGTAGGAACCGTGACGGAAATCTACGATTATTTCCGTCTGCTTTATGCCAGAGTCGGAATCCCCCACTGCCCAAAATGCGGAAAAGAAATTAAGAAACAGACTGTAGACCAAATGGTGGACCAGATTATGTCCCTTCCGGAGCGCTCCAAAATCCAGCTTCTGGCGCCCGTAGTGCGCGGAAGGAAAGGAACCCACGCAAAGCTGCTGGAGCAGACAAAGCGCAGCGGTTACGTCCGCGTGCAGATTGACGGAAACCTGTATGAACTGTCAGAGGAAATCACTCTGGATAAAAACACGAAACACAATATCGAAATCATCGTAGACCGTCTGGTTGTAAAGGATGGCATCGAAAAGAGACTAACGGATTCCCTGGAAAACGTATTGGAGCTTGCGGAAGGACTGGCAATCGTAGACGTCAACGGTGAAGAAACCCTGCGTTTCAGCCAAAGCTTCTCCTGCCCAGACTGCGGAATCAGTATCGATGAGATTGAACCCCGAAGCTTTTCCTTCAACAATCCTTTCGGCGCCTGCCCGGACTGCTTTGGACTTGGCTATAAGATGGAATTTGATGAGGATTTAATGATTCCTGATAAATCCCTAAGCATAGCAAACGGGGCAATCGCCGTCATGGGATGGCAGTCCTGTACAGACCAGGGCAGCTACACAAGGGCAATTCTGGACGCCCTGGCAAACGAATATCAGTTTGATTTGAACACGCCTTATGAAGATTTGCCTGAAACTATACAGGATATGCTGATTAACGGTACCAATGGCAAGTCAGTCAAAGTACATTATAAAGGGCAGAGGGGTGAAGGGATTTATGACGTAGCCTTTGAAGGGCTCATTCGAAACGTGCAGCGCCGCTACCGGGAAACCGGTTCCGAAACCATTAAGCAGGAATACGAAACGTTTATGCAAATTACACCGTGTAAAGCCTGCAAGGGACAGCGTCTGAAAAAAGAAGCGCTCGCAGTGACAGTCGGCGAAAAAAATATCCACGAGGTCACTTCCCTTTCCATCCGGGATTTACAGACATTTATGAACACTGTAGAGCTTTCTGAGCATCAGCTTATGATCGGAAAGCAGATTTTAAAAGAAATCCATGCCCGGGTAGGTTTCCTCGTAGATGTAGGGCTGGAATACCTTACACTGGCACGGGCGACAGGCACGCTCTCCGGCGGCGAAGCCCAGCGTATCCGGCTGGCCACCCAGATTGGCTCCGGTCTGGTAGGCGTCGCCTATATCTTGGACGAGCCAAGCATTGGGCTTCACCAGCGGGACAATGATAAGCTGCTGCGGACACTGACAAACCTGCGCGATCTTGGAAACACCTTAATTGTCGTGGAGCATGATGAAGATACGATGCGCGCAGCAGACTATGTAGTGGATATCGGCCCTGGAGCCGGTGAACACGGCGGTCTCGTGGTCGCAGCGGGAACTGCCGATGAAATTATGAGACAAGAAGGCTCTATCACCGGAGCATACCTGAGCGGAAAACTGAAAATTCCCGTGCCTTCCACACGCAAACAGCCCACAGGATATCTTAAAGTCATCGGCGCACAGGAAAATAACCTGAAAAATATTGACATAACTATCCCTCTGGGCGTCATGACCTGCGTAACCGGAGTATCCGGTTCCGGAAAAAGCTCGCTTGTAAACGAAATCCTTTACAAAGCCCTTGCAAAGAAATTAAACAGAGCCAGGACGGTTCCCGGCAAACATAAGCGGATTGACGGTATCGAACAGCTAGACAAGGTAATTGCTATTGACCAGTCGCCAATCGGACGAACCCCCCGCTCAAACCCTGCCACATATACAGGAGTCTTTGACCAAATCCGTGATCTCTTTGCCAGCACTGCAGACGCCAAAGCCAAAGGCTACAAAAAAGGGCGTTTTAGCTTTAATGTCAAAGGCGGACGCTGCGAAGCATGCTCCGGAGACGGTATTTTGAAAATCGAGATGCACTTCCTTCCGGATGTGTATGTACCCTGTGAAGTCTGCGGCGGAAAACGCTACAACCGCGAAACACTGGATGTAAAATATAAAGGAAAAAGCATTTACGATGTACTGAATATGACTGTGGAAGAAGCGCTGGAATTTTTTGAACATATTCCTTCTATCAAAAGAAAAATAGAAACTCTGTACGATGTAGGTCTGTCTTATATCCGCCTTGGACAGCCCTCCACGGAACTTTCCGGCGGCGAGGCGCAGCGCATCAAGCTCGCCACCGAACTCTCCAAACGCAGCACCGGGAAAACCATCTATATTCTGGACGAGCCGACAACAGGGCTGCATTTTGCCGATGTGCATAAACTTATAGAAATCCTGCAGCGTCTTTCAGAAGGAGGAAATACTGTCGTTGTCATCGAACACAACCTGGACGTCATTAAAACGGCCGATTACATCATCGATATCGGCCCCGAAGGCGGTGACAAAGGCGGCACCATCGTGGCAGAAGGAACTCCTGAGACAGTAGCTCAAAGCACCTGTTCTTACACTGGACAGTATGTGGCACGGTATCTCTGATACCGTGCCACGCGAGTTCCCATCTTATATTTGCTTGTTTTACGATAACTCAATTCTTTCAGGTACTAAAATACGTTCAAAAGCGCCCTTGCGTCGGTCTTTGTTTTACGATAACTCAATTCTTTCAGGTACTAAAATGTCCCTTCTGCCAAAGGCCCACTCCCCAGAGTTTTACGATAACTCAATTCTTTCAGGTACTAAAATTAAAGTGGGTTTAGCTAATGCAAGTGATCAGTTTTACGATAACTCAATTCTTTCAGGTACTAAAATACCGGAGTAGAAATAACTGTACCCTCTGGGGTTTTACGATAACTCAATTCTTTCAGGTACTAAAATAAGATGGCGTGATGATACGTTCTACGTTGGTTTTACGATAACTCAATTCTTTCAGGTACTAAAATCTCCTTGCGCCCTGATTCGCTTGCTTTGTCGTTTTACGATAACTCAATTCTTTCAGGTACTAAAATTCCTTCTGCGTTCAGCAGCCGCCTTTCCAGTTTTACGATAACTCAATTCTTTCAGGTACTAAAATACAAAAGGTATAGGGACAGTAGAAGTGAGGTTTTACGATAACTCAATTCTTTCAGGTACTAAAATTTGATTCTATTGATATAAAGAACAACCCTGTTTTACGATAACTCAATTCTTTCAGGTACTAAAATACCATATCCATAAAAACAGAATCAAACGTGGTTTTACGATAACTCAATTCTTTCAGGTACTAAAATACCATATCCATAAAAACAGAATCAAACGTGGTTTTACGATAACTCAATTCTTTCAGGTACTAAAATGGGCGTAAGTGCTGTCGCAAATGCCCTGCTGTTTTACGATAACTCAATTCTTTCAGGTACTAAAATATGGAGGGTGTGATTTTATGAGAATCAGAGTTTTACGATAACTCAATTCTTTCAGGTACTAAAATTAGAGTGTGGGAGCAACAGCCCGCAGCAGGTTTTACGATAACTCAATTCTTTCAGGTACTAAAATTGTACAATGTACACTATGTCAAGCGGTTTTGTTTTACGATAACTCAATTCTTTCAGGTACTAAAATTGAGGATGTTATTATTTTGGAGATAATGTTGTTTTACGATAACTCAATTCTTTCAGGTACTAAAATATCAAATCGACAACTTCCTTGACATTTCAGCACCTTTTACGATAACTCTCTATGATTATATCACATCTTTTTCCATTAAAAAAGCCTTTTCTAAAGAATTTAAACCGCTTTCCACAGATGTTTTGATGCAAAGCGTTTCTTGGAGCAACTTTAAAAGTACATTACTTTTTAAATGAATCGTATGCTCCTCGTTCCCTATGTTTTGAATAATCATCCGTATCTCTCCACAGAGCTCTTCTGGAGCCCACTTCATTTGGCATGGGTACTGATTTTGAAAAAACTTCACTACCTGCTCCAGTTCTGGAAAAGAAAAAATACAATGATTTACCACATTGATTCCTTCTATACTTCGCTCATCTACAACTACAAATCCCTCTATGCTTGTTGAAAATATAAACCAGACGTCGAATTCTTTACAAAACTGCTCTGCCTTTTTAAAAAATTTTTTGTAAGCGCAATAATCCAGCAAATGATCAACATTTTCAAAAATCACCAGACATTTTTCCGGCTTTCTGCGCTGCATTTCCCATAAAAGCTCAAGATAAGTGTCCAACAGTTCCACATTTGACAAACTCTCTAATGCCCTTTCCCCTACACCAAAAACCTCAGAAATCTGAACAATTTCCATAATGCTTTTTGTACTATATCCTATCTCTAGCATTTTCATGTTACTTTGCAATTCTCTGTTTAGCTCCAGATACAAACGTTCCAGCCCCTCGGCTATTTCATCTATAATATTTTGGCATTCGAAGTCCATACATAGATTCGAAAAATACTGCGCCATCATACTCGACCTGGAAATTCTGATCGCATTAATTAAACTTTCGCGTGCAGCAACATGAAAAACAGAAAAATATTTTCTTCCAACCTTTCTTCCTTCTATGCGTATATTATCCTGCATCTGCTCTTCATAAGACGCATATTTCCCGCCAGAAAAATATTTATACAGAGATTGAATAATGGGTTAAACCAGATAGGGATAAAAATAGATATGTATCGGCAGGAGCATAGATTTTCTCCTGCCACGCCTATAT
>NZ_CALPCM010000037.1:0-26831 GCF_943193015.1 Hominisplanchenecus murintestinalis | reverse complement strand
GAAACAGCGTGGCAAGTTCTTTTTCGGATCCAAAATAGCAGCGTTGAATTTCCGAAAACTCTTCAATTATGTGAAGGGCTTAGGGCATTATGCCCAAAATCCAGTACTTGCATAAAACAAGGCAGGGAATACCCGACATATATGCTCAAATGTTCGGCGATATACTACAAAATATGAATTTTTCAAGGTACTATAGGAATAGGGGCAAATTTATTTATGGTTTTGACCCCAACATCATTATATATAATGCCCTCTTGTGTGATACAATAATTATATCACACAAGAGGGCATATTTCTTTAGTTTGTCAACAGATTCAAAGTTTCACAGGCTTTTTATTTAGCAGGCAGTCTGGAGTCTGGGAATCGTCGTTTAGTTAGTCCTCATTTTCTTTGATTTCCCCACATACGATCTTGACACCGGAATTACCAGAGGGCTGAGTCTTAAAATCATCGGGCATATCGTGGATTACCAGTGTCCTGCCGACAATTTCTTCTGGGAAAAACCTTTCTGTATAGAAGATAGAGAGGGCATAGCCTCGGTTTCCGAAAAGAGGAGGTAAATCGCCGGAGTGTTCCGGATGGGGGCAGCCCTCCGGATTAAAGTGTGAGCCTGTGTCTGCAAAAGGGTCATCCTTTGTGCCAGTGCAAGTGCGTCCTTCGTGGATATGAAATCCAAAGACGCGTTCTGCACAGGATTCTTCAGAAAACGGAAGGCCGCTTACTTCTACTAGCATTAGAGTTCCGCTCCAGAGCGGATACAGGTAAGCAGCGCCTGATACTTCCGGATATGCATTGCTCCCATAAAGGAAAGCATATGCTTCCGGAGTGGTGGTGCGGAGCAGTTCGGCGGCTTCATTCAGTTCTTTTCTCATTTGTTATCACATCCATCATTGCAGGTGCAGAATGCCGGTTTGTCAAAGGAAGGGTTGTAAGCATAGAAGTTCTTGCTGTTCAGTTCTTCCTGGACGGTGGACAGGGCTTCACCGAAACGCTGGAAATGTACAACCTCACGTGCACGTAGGAAGCGAATCGGGTCAGCTACTTCAGGGGTATTTTTCACTACGCGCAGGATGTTGTCGTAAGTGCTGCGGGCTTTTTGCTCTGCGGCAAGGTCTTCGAATAAGTCTGTAATAGGATCGCCTTTTGACTGAAATTCACAGGAGTTTACCGGAATTCCTGCGGCAGACTGAGGCCATACAGCGACGGTGTGGTCAATATAATACGGACCAAGGCCGGAATTCTCGATTTCCTCCATCGACAGGTTGCGGGTAAGCTGATGAACGATGGTGGAAACGATTTCGAGATGTGCCAGTTCTTCTGTACCTATATCTGTATCGAAATGCTCCGTTGAGGAAAAACCCGAAAAAATCCAGGATTTATGCAGGTTTGACGAGCCTTCTACCTTACTTTTGGACAGGCTCCCCATCTACCAGAAAACCATGAAGCGGAGCAGAATTGAGGAAAAGAAGGATATTTTGGAATACAAAAAGACAGAGGAACCTCAATTCGTGGTAAATATCATGCTGAACATTCCCGCAGCTTAAAACTGAATAAAGATTTCTATAATTATATGTAGGCGTTCAAAAATGAGCGCCTATTTTTATGCCCCAAAATAGGAGGTGGTTCAGTAAATGAACGCAAATATTATCGCCGTTGCCAACCAGAAAGGTGGTGTCGGCAAGACAACGACCTGTGCCAATCTTGGTATCGGGCTGGCCCAGGAAGGAAAAAAGGTATTACTGATTGACGGAGATCCGCAGGGCAGCCTCTCCATCAGTTTAGGCTATGACCGCCCGGATAACCTGCCGGTCACTCTCTCCGATATGATGGGGAAGGTACTCACTGATACACCCATCCCTCCCGGTGAGGGGATTCTTCACCATGCAGAAGGTGTAGACCTTATGCCTGCCAACATAGAACTGTCCGGCATGGAGGTATCTCTTGTAAACGCTATGAGCCGTGAAACGATTCTCCGCCAATACCTTGATACGGTCAAACGCCAGTACAGCCACATCATTGTAGACTGCCAGCCTTCACTGGGGATGCTGACAGTTAATGCCCTGGCCGCCGCGAACAGCGTTCTCATACCTGTCCAGGCGGAATATCTCCCGGCCAAGGGCCTGGAACAGCTTTTGCAGACCATCAATAAGGTACGCCGCCAGATCAACCCAAAACTGAACATAGACGGGATTCTCTTGACTATGGTTGATTCCCGGACGAACTTTGCCAAAGAGATCGCCGCTCTGCTGCGTGAGAATTACGGCTCCAAGATTAAAGTTTTTACATCCGAAATCCCCCATTCTGTCCGGGCAAAGGAAATCAGCGCAGAAGGGAAAAGCATTTACGCCCATGACCCGGAGGGCAAGGTGGCAAGTGCCTATAAAAATCTGACAAAGGAGGTGCTAAAGGTTGAAAAGCAGCGCGAAAAAAGTAAAGCTGGCTTCTGTCGATGACCTGTTTTCCACCGAGGAAAGCCGGGCTGATGTCGGACGCGAAAAGGTTATGGAGATTCCTCTGGCAGAACTGCACGCCTTTGAAGGGCATCCCTTTAAAGTAAAGGACGATGAATCTATGCTGGAAACAGCGGAAAGCGTTCGTCAGTATGGCGTACTTGTCCCTGCGATTGCAAGGCCCCGTGCGGAGGGCGGCTATGAACTGATTGCCGGACACCGCCGCCACCGGGCCAGCGAGCTGGCGGAAAAGGAAACAATGCCAGTCATTGTCCGTGATCTGGATGATGATGCCGCCACGATTATCATGGTTGACAGCAATCTCCAACGCGAAAGCCTTCTTCCAAGCGAACGGGCCTTTGCTTATAAAATGAAGCTGGACGCTATGAAGCATCAGGGCGAACGTCTCGACTTAACTTGTGCCCAAGTTGGGCACAAGTCAGACGGAAAGAAATCAAGAGATATTCTCGCTGAGCAAGTCGGGCAAAGTAAAAATCAGATACAACGCTTTATCCGCCTGACTGAACTGATTCCTCCCCTGCTGGATATGGTAGACGACAAAAAAATCGCCTTTAACCCTGCCTACGAGCTGTCTTTCCTGACGAAAGAGGAACAGAAAACGCTTGTTGAAACCATGGACTATGAACAGGCCACCCCTTCACTCTCCCAGGCCCAGCGCATGAAGAAATTCAGCCAGGAAGGGAAACTGACCGGGGATGTGATGCTGGCCATTATGTCAGAGGAAAAAAAGAGCGATCTGGATAAGGTGACATTTACCTCTGACACCCTGCGGAAATATTTTCCCAAAAGCTACACTCCCAAGAAGATGGAGGAAACCATTATCAAGCTGCTGGAACAGTGGCAGAAAAAACGCCAACACCAGCAGGAACGCTGAGAAAGGAGCTGCCTATGACGGAAATGGCGGCTCCCTTCCGGGAGCTAAAAGGCCATGATATTCTGGCCGTGGAGCGGTTCGAGGATACTACCAGCCACATGATCGAATTTATGGTATGTAAACGGAAAAATCCCTATGGCAGACCCGGTGACGAGATGCGCCTGTTCCTGTCCGAAGCTGATTACAGGAAGGCATTGGAGAGCCAGGGCCGCAGGGAAATCCGTATCAGAAGAAACGCCCGTATCATTGAGGGGCATATCCTGTTAGACAAGAAGAAACGGAGGCATGGAAATGTTTAAAGGAAAAGAAGTTGAAAATGCGATCAGAAAGGTTTATTCCTATCTGTATCCCAATAAGAAGGAACGGAAAGAAGCCCTTGCGCGTCTGGATATGGAAAAGCTGGTGCAAAGCATCCGTTACCGCAGTGAAACCCCTCTTGCCTATTACGCAGGCGGCTCTGCTGACCTGTCCATGAAATACCATGGGCCTGACCTGTTTGAACAGAAAGCCTGCCGGATTTTCCAGGAGCCGGTGCAGGTATATTCCACACTGGTCGAGGGGACGTATCTTAGGGAGCTTTGGCTTTTGGAGGACGGAACCTTTGTGGAAGTGGCGGCGGTCAGTGTTAAATGCCGCTTTACTACGGAAAGTTACTCTACGGTATACCGGACGATCCGCCACACCATGACCGAAAAAGACTGGTCTGCCTATGTGCCGGAAGAAGCGGTAGATATGTTTGAGGATTTTAGCGAATACCCTTTTGACGGAGAAAAGGGGGCAATCTATGAAGTTTAAGCCGCAGCAACATACCGCCTGCGGCTTTTGTTATGCCTGCTGATACAAGGAAGGAGTGAAGCAAATGCCCGTATTTCGCGTGGAACGGACGCGGGACTATACAGTTATGAGCAATTACCATCTGCGGGACAAACGCCTGACGCTGAAGGCCAAGGGCCTGCTCTCGCAGATGCTGTCTCTGCCGGAGGATTGGGACTATACCCTCTCCGGGCTGTCCCATATCAACCGGGAAAGCAAGGATGCCATCCGCTCTGCGGTCAATGAGCTGGAACAGGCCGGATATATCCACCGCCGCCAGACAACGGATGCCAGCGGGAAGTTCAGCACCAATGAATACATCATCCATGAGCATCCTGACCAGCCGGAGCCGTTATTGGAAAAACCGTCGTCGGAAAACCCGACAACGGATAATCCGCCAACGGGAAACCCGTCACCGGAAAATCCAACGCAATTAAATACTAAGAAACCAAGTAAAGAAAAATCAAATACGGATGGACAAAGTACCGATTCCATTCCTTTCCGGAAAAATACGGCGGGAAGCCCGCCAGAACCGAAGGGAAGGGAGATTGCCTCCATGGAGGAAATAGAGAGTTACCGGGCTTTGATTCTGGAAAATATTGAGTATGACTTTATCAAACAGGACTACGGCCTGTATTTGTCTGACCTGGACGAGATTGTGGAGATCATGGTGGAAACGGTCTGCGCCAGACGCAGATACACACGGGTAGCGGGCAGCGATTTTCCCCATGAGGTAGTAAAATCCCGGCTCCTGAAACTGAACGCAGAACATATCCGCTTTGTCATGGACTGCATGAAGGAGAACACGACCAAAATCCGCAATATCAAGCAATACCTGCTCACAGCCCTGTTTAACGCCCCTACCACCATCGGGAACTATTACAGCTCCCTGGTGAACCACGATATGTATGGCAGCCCATAAGGAGCTGCTTTTTTTGACCGCAAAAAGCAAGATATGAGTGCTGAAAGGAGAGATTATGAGACGCCCATTAGCTTACATCACCGCCCCCTGGGGTGATAACGAATTTGAGAACACGGAAACCGCAGCCCGCTACTGCCGGATGCTGTATGATGCCGGATATTCCCCGGTCTGCCCGCTTTTGTTCCTTCCCCTGTTCCTGAAGGATGAAATCCCCCAGGAGCATAAGGACGGGATCGACATCGCCCGCGACTTCCTGCGGCGTTCCCATGTGCTGGTGGTCTGCGGGGACACCGTAGACGAATCCATGAAGAACGACATTGCCGTTGCCGAGCGGCTACGGATCACTGCTACTACCCTGGATGGCCTGCTTACAGTAAAAGGCCAGGGCCGGGAGAAAGGAGGCAGCTATGAAGGGAATTAAAACGCCGAAAGCCAAGACCATCGGGGAGCTTATGGAAGAAACAAGGATTCAGGAAGGGGCGCAGGAATACAGCGGCCATGAATACCTGGACTTAAACCGTTTTGCCGAAGATACCCGCCACATGGTCATTTTTGATGTGCTGTCAAATGAATCCGTGATCGGCTGGAAGGGGGAACGGACACGCGCCTATCTTACGGAGGCCGGGTATGCAAACGTCCTGGCCAGCCAGGAGAAAGGGCATATCAGGATTTTGAGCCATGCCGGAGTAAACCGCGGCAGGCTCTCTTATGACAGCCGGGACAGCCTGCGGTAAGGAGGCGCGGATGACAAAGAAATATTTCCTGCGGCGGCTGGTGGTTCCGCCTTAGAGCCGCCGCCCCTGCTGACAGAAAGGAGTGTGATAAGAGATGCAGGAAGAAGTTGAAAACAGGACGCTCACCCTTGGAATCAATACCAGTAAATTTACCGGGCGCGTCTTAAAAGCGGCCCTGTGTAAATACCTTGCCCACCGCAAAGAAAAGAAGCTGCAGGCCAGCCGGGATGTAAAACCATTCGGCAAGGTCAGCATTGATGATCTTCAAAAAGACTACGGCGATATGCGCCAGATTGACGTGCAGGACAAAAGCCTGCGGGAATTTGACCGTATTGCCCGGAATCATGGGGTGCGCTACACCGTTTATAAGACGGACAAGAACCATTACCAGATATTTTTCAAGGCCCCCAACGAGGCGAACATGAACGCCGCGTTCCAGAAGTTCACTGTCACCAAGCTGAAAAAGGCCCAGCGGCGGGAATCCGTACTCGGCAGGCTGGATAAGTTCAAGGCACTGGTGAAAAATGCAGTCGTGGCCAGGACAAAGAGGAAGGAGCTGGAACGATGAAGCAGATCAATATCAAAAAGCTCCTGATCCCCAACCTGCCCTATCTGCTGATCGGGCTGTATGCCTCCAAGATCGGGCAGGCATACCGGCTGGCCGTTGGTGCCGACCTCTCCGAAAAGCTGCGGCATATCGGGGATGGCTTCGCTGCCGCTTTTGTTTCCCCTTATCCCAGCTTTCATTTGCAGGATTTGGCAATCGGTCTTTTATGCGGCGCAGCCCTGCGGCTGGCCGTTTACGTCAGGGGCAAGAACGCCAAGAAATACCGCAAAGATGTGGAATACGGCTCCGCCCGGTGGGGAACTTCCGCAGACATCCAGCCTTTTGTCGATCCGGTATTCGAGAACAATATTATCCTGACGCAGACGGAACGGCTGATGATGAGCAACCGGCCCAAACAGCCCAAATACGCCCGCAACAAAAATGTGTTGATTATCGGCGGCTCCGGCAGCGGCAAGACCCGCTTCTGGCTGAAGCCGAACCTGATGCAATGTACGTCTAAGGATTACCCGACCTCATTCGTGGTCACTGACCCGAACAGATAAGTATAATAAGGTTATAGGGAAGCGCGCACCCTCAAAGAAAGGAGGTTACACACCATGAAGAAGCAGACAGAGAAAGACAAACTCACCGCCCTATACGAAAGACTTTCCCATGACGACGAGCGGGCAGGCGAATCCGTAAGCATTGAGAACCAGAAGCGGATTTTGGAGGACTACGCAAGGAAAAACGGCTTTTCCAATATCCGGCACTTTACCGATGACGGAATCCGTGGAACTACGTTCAGGCGTCCGGGGCTGGACGCTATGTTAGACGAAATCCGGGCGGGGAACGTGGCAACGGTTATCATCAAAGACCAGAGCCGAATCGGGCGTGACGTGGTTGAAGTGGGGCTATTAAAGCGCACCTTTGACGAGTACCATGTGCGTTTTATCGCCGCAAATGACAACCTTGACACCGCCAACGGCTTTGATATTATGTCTATCTTCCGTGACGTGATAAACGAGTGGTACGTTGCCGACACCAGCCGCAAAATCAAAGCTGTTTTCAAATCCAGAATGGAAAAGGGCTTGCGCTGCTCTGGCAGTGTCTGCTATGGCTACCGCGCTTCCAAAGAGGAAAAAGGCGAATGGGTGATTGACGAGGAAGCCGCCGCCGTTGTGCGCCGCATCTTCCAGAGCGTCCTTGCCGGGGAAACCATAGCCAGCATAGCAAAGGCACTCCGCACCGAGAGAATCCCTATCCCGTCCGAGCATTGGAAACGGACAGGCGAGCCAGTCCGGGCGGCAAAATACACAGACCCCTACGCATGGTCAGCTACCACTATCGGCTACATACTGAAACGCCCGGAATACACAGGGCGCAAGGTACTGGGGAAAACCGTATGCGAGAACTACAAGACCAAGAGCAGCCGCAAGACCGCGCCGGAGGAACAGTATATTTTTGAGGGCGCAATCCCCGCCATTGTTGACGGGGAAACGTGGCAGACCGTACAGAAGATACGGGAAACCGTGCGCCGCACCCCCAAGCGGCAGAACGCCCCGAACCGCTTGACCGGGCTTCTCTACTGCGCCGACTGCGGCTCTAAACTCACACACCGCTATACCCTTGTGCAAGGGAAATGGATTGAGGACGCTTTTATCTGTTCCGGCTACCGCCACTTAATCCATGACTGCACCATGCACCATATCCCCACGGCAAAGATTGAAGCCGCTATCCTTGCCGTTATCCAGCGGGTAAGCTGGTATGTGCGGCACAATGAAAAAGAGTTTACCGAGCGTGTCCGGGAAGCGTCCGACCAGAACCAAGAAAAGACCGTCAAGGAATGTAAGCAGAAAATCAATAAGGCACAGAAGCGGCACAAAGAGCTGGACGGGCTTGTGAAAAAGCTGTATGAGGGCAACGCCACGGGCAAGATACCCGACAAATATTTTACCCGGCTTCTTGCCGAATATGACGAGGAACAGACCGGGCTGGAAGCGTCCATAGCGGAATGGCAAAAGCAGATTGAAAGCTGGAACGCCGACAAGCTGAAAACAGACCAGTTTATCCAGCTTGTGAAACGCTATACCGACTTCTCCGAACTCACAACGCCCATGCTCAACGAGTTTATCGAAAAAGTGATTGTGCATGAGGGTGAGGGGCGGGGGAATGACCGCCGCCAGCGGATAGACATTTATTTAAACTTTATCGGCGCATTTGAAGTACCCGCCCATATCGTCACCCCGGCAGAGGTGGAGGAACAACGCCGCCAGCAGGAGGAACAGGCGGCAAAGGAAGCCCGGTCAAAGGAGCTTGCAAAGGTGCGGTATGAGAAGCGCAAGGCAGAGAAACGGGAATTTACCGCAAGGAAAAAGGCGGGGCTTCTCACCCCGGAGGAACTGGAAACCGAGGAAAAGCGGCTTGCACATAACCGGGAGTGGCAAAAGGAATGGCGGGAGAAACGCAAAGCCGCAGAGCCGCCCAAGCCGCCAAAGAAAAAATCCATAAAGGAGCTTATGGAACTGGAAAAGACCGGGGCAGAGCTTACGCTGGAGGAAACGGAACGGCTTGCAGAACACCGCCGGAAAAAAGCCGCACAGCATAAGGCATGGCGCAAAAGGCAGAAAGTCGGACAGCCAAAGACAAGGACGCTCAAAGAGCTTGCCGCCGCTCAAAAAGAGGGGGAAGCCCTAACGCCGGAAGAAACAGAACGGCTGGAAGCCCATAAGAGCCGGAAGAAAATCGCAAGGGAAAAACTGGTACAGCAAGCCGAAACCGACCCGGCAGCGGCGGCAGAACTGGCAAAGAAACGGGCGTATCAATCCGAAGCCACCAAGAAATCCCGGCAGAAAATGTATGAGGAAGCCGCCACTGGAAACCCGGAAGCGGTGGAACGCTATGAGAATTACCTTGCCACAAGGAGGGAAGCATACCACAGAAAAAAACAGGAAGCGGAACGAAGCGCATAAGGACTGAAAAACAAAAGGCGCATTGTGGAAATGTGCATAACTGGCTATGGAATCATGGATAACTCTATTCACAGCACATGGAAAAGCTAAAGAGCAGCTTTCCCACGTCCTGCAAACAGAGTTACCCACAATTCCATAAGACAGCCAGTTATACACATTACCAGCAATGCCGACTACTACGGAATCTATCTCATACCTATTTTTCGCATATATCATTTATAATTATGGGTTGCACTTATAGGTTGCGAAAAAGAACGAGAAAGTTGATAGTCTTAATTATTTATATTTGTTATAATCTATGAGAACGCAAGGAGGTGTTTCTATGAAACTGTCTGAAAAAATCCAGTTACTTAGAAAAGAAAATAGTTACTCACAGGAAGAACTAGCAGCTATCTGTAATGTGAGCCGACAATCTATTTCTAAATGGGAAGCTGATATTGCGCTTCCAGAAACAGAAAAATTGATTATATTGAGCAATTTGTTTCAAGTAACAGTTGATGTCCTGCTAAAAGATGAACTTTCAATCAATGGAACAAGAGAAGTCTATACCTGTGGGAATAATGCTATCAGAAAAGAGAGAGCAAAATTATATGAGGGTGCGTTGATTAAAGAAAGCATAGAAGATGAAACACTTTTGGATTATATTCGGGTTCATAAAGTTGAATTATGGAATACTGGTGGAGTACCCAAATATTGGACTGTTATTTTTTTTACATCCAGCGTTCCAAATTTCCCGGAATTAGCTTCAAGAGCTTTAATAGCAGACCATGAAAAAGGTGTAAATTGGTTTGTTGACTTCAAATGCAATAATACAAAATATATCGTTTTCAAAAACAAAATATTGAAATATACCATTGGGAATAAAGAAGAAAAAGCTATTGTTTGTAATGAATGTAGAATACAAGGAATTTCAGATAATGAAATGAATTGGAGTGAATAAAACAGTTTAATATGAGGGAAAAAATATGTCACGCTATTATGGAGAAGTAATCAATCTAAGCCTTAGAGATATTTCTATGCTCAAAAAGTTTAAAATAGTTGATATAAAAAAGCGTTTCTTAGGGTTAGTTAAAATTTATACTGTAGAACTTCCAAGTAAAAAAATTGAGGAAATAGCAAAGGATTTTCAATCTAATATGAGTACAAGTCTAAAAAAAGAATGGTATATTACCTTTCACAATAGGGAAAGGGTTATTGTCATTTTCCGTACAAGAATATTTGACTTATCTGGAAAAGGTATTACACCTATTCATGGAAAAATGCTTGATATATCCCATGCAGAAGATAAAGAAAATTGGAATGAACTGATTAGCTATGCAAAAAAATTAGGTGTTCCCAATAGTCAATGCGATTTTTTACCAGAAGATTTTTCCAAGAGAACATATTAGGTATTGCAAGCAATGCGTTTGATATATTCAAAAGTAATCCTAAGACCATAAATTTGTGAGATTTTACAAATAAGCGTAGAGGGAGGTAATAGTTCAATGAGAGTTTTACAGTGGATATGTTGTCCTGTTTGTGGAAATAAAACACGATTGCAGATACAAGCAGATACAGAATTAAAAAATTTTCCTCTTTATTGCCCTAAGTGCAAGCAAGAAAGTTTAATTGACGCAAAGAACTTTCAGATAACAGTTATTAGAGGGTTAAATGTTAAGGGGAAGAATTTATTAACAGAGTACCCTGTTTGAATTATTCAATCAAGACAGTATATCATTAAAGAGCCAGACGCACAGACGCAGAGCCGACAGATTTGTGAGAAATCACAGTTTGTCGGCTATTTTTCTTGAAAATGAAATACCAAAAGTATGCCAGAAGATAATCATAGGGTAGCAGTCTAAAGTGCTGTCCTTTGTATTATATAAAGCAACTGTAAACCATGCACCGCCCTTTGTGGGAGAAAGGGGGAATTTCTATGGCTTGTACAGAAGCATACAAGGAACACATCATGTATTCTTTCAATGGCTTTTGCAAAGTCGTCATACGCTATGCTGCTATCAACGCATGGCGCGACAGGAACAGGCGGCGGCAAAGAGAAATATCCTTTGAATACCTCACAGAAGAAAAGTTCTACCCTCTAAGCACATCAGACGAATTTCTCAAATCACCTTACGAACAATACCCCGTTACAATCTGTGGTCAGACAATTATCCTCACCAATGGGGAACTTGCCGCCGCCCTGTTATCCCTGCCAGAGAAAAAGAGGGAAATCATTTACCTTTACTTTTTCGGGAATTACACACAGCAGGAAATCGCGGATTTATACGGGCATTGTAAGAGTACGGCATGGCATTACATACACAGCGCATTACAGATGTTGCAGAAAGAAATGGAGGGATTTTCACATGGGGAATACTAACCTTGTGCCATATGAAACCATTGTCCGGGCGACAAACGGCGAGCCGGAAGCCGTGGACGAGGTTTTACGGCATTACAGCAAACGAATACGCTTTGCCGCCCTTGAAAACGGGCACGTCAACACAGACACCGAGGACAGCATAAGACAACGGCTTATCACTGCCCTGTTCCAGTTCCACTTTGACTGAAAAGGCAGCATGACAGGAGGTGAGGTTTGTCGGGAAAATAGCCATGCTGATATTCAATGATACCGAGGAAAAAGCGGTTGAGAAAGCCATAGCCGCCCTTGCCGATATGATACCGCTGGAAGCCATACAGCCGCCCCACTCCCCGGCACTTATTTTTCCGGGATTGGAAATAAGGCTGCACCAACGTCGGGTACTGAAAGACGGGATTGACGTTTCCCTCACCCGTCTGGAATACGGCGCACTCTGCTACCTTGCCGCCAGTCCGGGGAGGGTATTCACAAAGGCGCAAATCTTTGAAGCCGTGTGGAGCATGGAAAGTGAAAGCTGCCAGTCAAACGTGGCAAATGTGATATGCAATCTACGGAAAAAGATAGAGCCGGACAGCCGCCGCCCCACCTACATAAAGACAGTTTTAGGCATAGGCTACAAGTTTACTTCCGGGGAATAACAACAGGATAACCGCCGCTATTGGCGAAGATACGAAACAGGAAATCAAGGAAAAAGGTTTCCTGTTTTTTTACGCCCATTTTGTCTGTTTCCGGCTTTTCTGCATGGGAAAATACCGCCGCAAAATTGGCAGAATCCACCCCGCGCAAGCCGGGGGAAATCGGAAAAAGCCAGCACAGCGGAATCCGTCAGTTACTAAGAGCAAGATTCTACCACAGTACCAAATTTCGCCTACCGGCTCATTTTGTCCTGCGGGAATCTTGTTGGGGTTGCCACCCCAAGCCCGCCTTTTTGCGGCTTGCGCCGCTTGAAAAAATCCACCCACGAAAGGAGGTTCACAGCCATGAAAAAATACAACACGCCCCACCGAAACCGGGTAATCAAGACACGCTTGACCGAGAAAGAATATGCAGAGTTTTCCGAGCGTGCCGCCCTCTGCAAAATGAGCCAAGCCGAGTTTATCCGGCAAGCCCTCATTAAGTCAAGCATACGCCCGGTTATCACCGTTTCCCCGGTCAATGATGAACTGCTTTCTGCCGTTGGGAAGCTAACCGCCGAGTATGGGAAAATCGGCGGTAACTTGAACCAGATTGCCCGCTGTCTGAACGAGTACGGCGCACCTTATAACGCCCTCTCCCAAGAGGTACGAGCCGCCACAGCGGAGCTTGCCGCTTTGAAGTTTGAAGTCTTGCAGAAAGTAGGTGAAGCCGTTGGCAACGTTCAAACATATCAGCTCTAAAAATGCCGACTACGGGGCGGCTGAACAGTACCTAACCTTTGAGCATGACGAGTTTACCATGAAGCCCACTCTTGATAAAAACGGGCAGATAGTTCCGAGGACAGGCTACCGCATTTCCTCTCTGAATTGCGGCGGGGAAGATTTCGCCATAGCGTGTATGCGCTCCAATCTGAAATACGGCAAGAACCAGAAGCGGGAGGACGTGAAAAGCCACCACTATATCATCAGCTTTGACCCCCGTGACGCACCCGACAACGGCTTGACCGTAGACCGGGCGCAGGCATTGGGCGAGGAATTTTGCAAGACGCATTTCCCCGGACACCAAGCCCTTATATGCACCCACCCGGACGGGCATAACCACAGCGGCAATATCCATGTGCATATCGTAATCAATTCCTTGCGGATTGAGGAAGTACCATTACTGCCCTACATGGAAAGACCAGCCGACACAAGGGAGGGCTGCAAGCACCGCTGTACGGACGCAGCTATGGAGTATTTCAAAGCGGAAGTCATGGAGATGTGCCACCGGGAAAACCTCTATCAGATTGACTTGCTGAACGGGAGCAAGAACCGAGTTACCGAGCGTGAGTATTGGGCGAAACGGAAAGGACAAGCCGCACTGGATAAAGAGAACGCTTCCCATGCCGTCACAGGAGAGCCGCCCAAACAGACCAAATTTGAAACCGACAAGGAGAAGCTAAGGCGCACGATCCGCGCCGCCCTGTCCTCTGCTGTTTCCTTTGAGGACTTTTCCGGGAAGCTGTTACAACAGGGCGTGACCGTCAAGGAGAGCCGGGGAAGATTGAGCTACCTTACGCCGGATAGGACGAAGCCAGTCACCGCCCGGAAATTAGGTGATGATTTTGACCGCGCCGCCGTACTGGAAACACTCACCCAAAACGCACAGAACGCCGCAAGAGCCGCCGAAAAGCCCACACCCAGACAGGAATACCCCCGCAGTATCAGAAGCCGCTTAGAGAGGGCAAAAGCCGCCGTAAACGCCCCGAAACAGGACGGCGTACAACGCATGGTAGACATAGCCGCCAAGAAAGCCGAGGGCAAGGGGAAAGGCTACGAGAAATGGGCAACCTTGCATAACTTGAAGCAAATGGCGGCAACTATGAGCATTTACGAAGAATCCGGCTTTTCTTCCCCGGAAGAACTGGAAGCTGCCCTTGCCGCCGCCAGTGCGAGCTTGCATGAAACTACCGGGAAACTGAAAGCCGCGGAAAGCACTTTGCGGGAGAAAAAGGACTTGCAGAAACAGTTATTAGCCTACATCAAGACCAAGCCCGCCCGTGACGGGCTGAAAGCACAGAAAACAGAGAAAGCCTGCAAAAACTACCGGGAGCAGCACGAAAGCGATTTTATGATAGCCGAAGCTGCCACCCGGTATTTTAAGGCACAGGGAATCTCCAAACTGCCAGCGTCCAAGACCTTACAAGCGGAGATTGAGCAGCTTACGAGGGAGAAGAACAGCCTTTACAACGAATACCGGGAGAAGAAAGAGAACGTCCGGGAATTGCAGACCGTAAAGAACAATATCGACCAAATCTTACACCGTGAGCCGGAACGGGGAAAGGGGCGGGATAATGAACGGTAAACGCCCATACATGGACTATCCACAGCACAGAGCCGTCCGCCGCCTTGTGCATGAGTGCTGCAACTACGATAACGGCAACTGTATTGTGCTGGACGGGGGCGGCTGCGTATGTGTGCAGAGTGTCAGCTATTCGCTTCTCTGCCGCTGGTTTATCTCTGCCGTACTTCCCCTTGACTGGAAACTGGAAGCCGCCCTTTTGCACCGGGCAGAACTGAAACGCTGTACCGAGTGCGGCGGTCAGTTTCTCCCCAAATCCAACAGGGGGAAATACTGCCCGGATTGCGCCGGACGCATGAAAAGAATCCGAGCCGCACAGCGCAAACGGAAACAGAGGGGGAAATGTCACGCTTTAGAAAATACAGAACCCCCGTAAATCAAGGCTTCCCGGCTACTGCTCAATGGGTATGTGATACATTTATCCTTTACCCACGGAAAAGCCGTTTTAAATGCGTAACAGAAGCCACAGACAGGAGGTGAAAACCATAGCTGAATACATCACAGCCGAAACGATAATACCGCCGTATCTGCCCTATCCCCGTTTCCTGCTGAAAATGGACTTGTCACAGACTGCAAAGCTGCTCTATGCGCTACTGTTAGACCGTTCTACCCTCTCACAGAAGAACGGCTGGCAGGACAGCGAGGGCAGGATTTATATTGTCTACCCGGTCACGGAGATAGCGGAAATACTGGACAAAGGCAGGACAACGATTCAGGACACGCTGAATGAGCTTGCCGCCGCCGGGCTTATGGAACGGAAAAGGACACGTTTTGCCGCCGCCAACCACATCTATGTGAAAGTGCCGCCAGTAGTACAGGTTTCCGTACCTATGACAGCCGGAAAACCGGACACCATAAGCCCGGAAAACCGAACTTATGACAGCCGGGAAACCGGACTTATGATGTCCGGAAAACCGTACCCTAACAACTATAATATAAACAAACTAAAAGAGAGCCAAACAAAGGGAGCGAGTGGGGAGCTGCCCGCGCCCTATGGCAAGTACCAGAATGTTTTCCTCTCTGAATCCGAATATGCGGAGCTGAAAGAAGAATACCCGGACAGCCTTGAACGGCTTATTGAGGAAATGAGCCGGTATATTGCCGCTTTCGGGAATGATTATGTGAGCCATGCCGCCGCGCTTTACAGGTGGGCAGACAAGGAGAAAAAGGAGAACACGAAAAAGGGAATCCCCGATTATTCCTACAAGGAGGGCGAGAGCCTTTGACAGCGGAGATACAACGCCCTGTAAACAGGGCGTGGAAAAGACCATGAACAAGGAGGACGATTTATGAGCGATTATGACAACGCTATTTTCCGGCTTGCCACGGCACAGGAAGCAGAGCCGGAGGACTACACAGGCGAGGACGGGCTTTTATACTGTGGGAGCTGCCGCCAGCCCAAAGAAGCCTACTTCACCGAGGGCAAGAGCCTTTTCGGACGTGACCGACACCCCAAAGAATGTGACTGCCAGCGCAAGCGGCGGGAAAAGCAGGAAGCCGCCGACCGGGAACAGAAGCACCGGGAGGAAGTGGCGCGGCTGAAGCGAAAGGGCTTTACCAATCCGGCTATGCTGGAATGTACTTTTGAAAACGACAACGGCAAATGCCCCCAAATGGATAAGGCTTTATTCTATACGGCGAATTGGGAGGAAATGAAAGCGGAAAATATCGGTTATCTGCTATGGGGCAAGGTAGGCACAGGCAAGAGCTATTTTGCCGGGTGTATCGCAAATGCCCTCATGGAGCGTGAGATTTCCGTGTGCATGACGAATTTTGCCCTTATCCTCAATGACCTTGCCGCCAGCTACAAGGACAGGAACGAATACATAGCCCGCCTTTGCAGCTTCCCTCTGCTTATCCTTGATGATTTTGGCATGGAGCGCGGCACAGAATACGGATTGGAGCAGGTTTACAACGTGGTTGACAGCCGATACCGAAGCCAAAAACCGCTGATTGTCACAACCAACCTCACGCTGGAGGAATTGCAGCACCCGGAGGACACCGCCCATGCCCGGATTTATGACCGTCTGCTTGAAATGTGCTGCCCGGTATTCTTCACCGGGGAGAATATCAGAAAATCCACGGCACAGGGGAAAATGGAACGGTTAAAAGGACTGATGAACGGAAAGGAGAGCCTATGAACAATGACACCAGCAAGACCAGCCGCGCCACCGCCCCTCTGGACGTGAAGCCCGACCTTGTGAAGCGGATAGGGAATACCACCTTTGACATTCATATCCATTTCAGCGAAACCAGCCGGGAAACCTTTACGGACAAGGTAGTGCGGCTGATTGAGAATGACAAGGACAGTGTAACCAACTAAAAAGAAGATACACTTTTTCTTGTTCCCTACTTGACATTACCAAAAGGAAGTATTGTTTGCGAATGTGGGAAATTATTGCAGCGCAATGGGTATCAGATCAAGATACTGAACACCATCAATTTCAATAAAAGTATGCACTATAACCGTGCGACTTGTTCGCCGTTGAAAAGGCGGCGCACAGCGCTGTTTTTAATCAGTTCTGTGAACTGATAATTCGAGAGGTGGAATGATAGGGTAACGCCTTGAAACGTCTCCCCTGATACTCCGGCATGCGTCATCAGTCTGTGATGAGGTGTGAAGCCCGGTAAAGTCGGCAGAAAGGTGCCGTAACAGATAACGCTGACGAAACCTGTCCAGAGGTGGACAGCGCACCCCATATGCCGGGGGTCTATAAAATACCTATGGTGAGAATGGCAGCAATGCCTGACGAAACTCCCGAATGTAAAGGTCTAAAAGTGCCACATACAGAAATGTATGTGTGGGTTCATGCCCAGACAGTGCGGTTTAGTAGAAATGGTTGTTACGAACCACCGTGATGTGTTACAGGCACATGCAAGCTGTCAGGCTTAGAGGGAACACCTAAGGGTATATATGCACAGATAGAATTATCGGAACAAGGAAAGGCAGAGAATCCTATGGATAATCCGGCGAAGAACAATAAGCGGATGAATCTCTGCTGAAAGGTCGTGGTCGAACTGTCGATGTTGCCTGCGAAAAAGAGGGCGACGGAGGAATGGCCACAAGTCAGGCAGAAAATCAGCAGTACACACTCTCTAATCATGCAGTCGAGTAAGAATAAGAAATTGTCACTCGAATCAATGAAACGGGGTGATGTACATGACACAAAAAGCTAAAAAAAGAAGTAAACTGCGCCATGCGGAATACTATGACATGCAGAACATCTTTGATGAACTGTATGCAAAAAGCAGAGATGGAGAGATATTTAATAATCTCGTAGAAATTATTGTGGCATCAAATAACATCATGCTTGCTTTCAGAAATATTAAAAGCAATGATGGGAGCCATACCGCCGGCACAGACGGGAGAACGATAGAATCGCTGGCAGATATGCCGGAAGAAGATTTTGTCTCCCTTATTCAAAAACAGTTTACAAGGTATGTGCCAAAAACAGTAAGGAGGGTAGAGATTCCCAAACCAAATGGGAAATTAAGACCGTTAGGCATACCGTGTATCATAGACCGGATTGTACAGCAATGCATATTACAGGTCATGGAGCCAATCTGTGAAGCAAAGTTTTATGAACATTCATACGGCTTCAGACCTTGCAGGAGCGCTGAAAATGCTGTCTCCTACGCTTACGGACTGGCTCAAAGGAACAAACTCCACTATGTAGTAGATGTGGATATAAAGGGTTTCTTTGACAACGTAAATCATAGAAAGCTGTTACAGCAGATATGGACGCTGGGTATACGGGATACCAAACTGATTCAGATAATCAAAGCAATGCTGAAAGCGCCAATTCAAATGCCAGATGGAGAAATCCTATATCCAAACAGGGGAACCCCTCAGGGCGGCATACTTTCCCCGCTGTTAGCCAACATTGTCCTGAACGAACTGGACTGGTGGATAGCGTCACAGTGGGAGGGTATGGCAGACCATATGAAGTCTCCTTGTAAGGTCACATATTATCCGAATGGGACAGAGAAAAAGTGCAACAGCTACACGGCGCTCAAAAAGAGCAATCTCAAGGAAATGCGTATAGTCCGGTATGCAGATGATTTTAAAATCTTTTGCAGAAACCGTAAGGATGCTGACAGAGCATACCATGCGGTTAAGGACTGGCTACTAAAGCGGCTCAAACTGGAAATTTCTGATGAAAAATCAAAGGTCACAAATCTCAGGAAAAGAGACAGTGAATTTCTGGGGTTCCGTATGAAGCTGATAAGGAAACGCAGGACATGGGTAATCAGTTCAAATGTCTGTGACAAGGCAATGTCGCATATGCAGAAAGAACTCTCAAAAGCAATTATAGAGATTCAAAACAGCAAGACAGCAAGTGACATAAAGAGCAACATTCACGAATACAACGCCAAAGTCATAGGTATGCAGAACTATTATTGCATTGCTACGAGGATAAATCTGAATTTCAGCCAAATGGCTCATGTGAATAACGGTCGCTTTCTCCATCGGATAGATGGATATAAAAAGCAGGGCGAGCTAAACAACAAATACTTAAAAAACCGGTATGGAAAATCGAAGCAAATGCGCTGGATTGGAGATACACCAGTAGTACCTCTGGCATATGTGCAGTTTAAGATACCAATGCGCAAGAGCAGGAAAATCAATCCATATACTCCGGACGGAAGAATGGAAATCCACAGCAATCTGAAACTGAACGTTGAAGATATGCTCTGGCTCATGCGTCACCCGGTAACGGGAGAAACGGTACAGTTCAATGATAACCGAATCTCTCTCTATGCCGGACAGGAAGGTAAATGTGCAATCACCGGGGAACATCTGGAAGTGATTCACTGTATTTGTTACAGAAAATCGAATGAGTGTAAAAATGGCAGAGACAGTTACCGTAATCTGTTGCTTTTATCACCTACCGGATATGAACTTATCTCAACAACAGACAGTATAAAGTTCGCTACACTGACAAAGAAGTATGATTTGAATAAGGCACAAATTACTAAAGTAAACAAACTGCGTGTTGCCGCAGGATTGGCAGAAATGTCAATGTAAATCGTAACAAACTGATTTAGCTAATGTGAAAGAGTGAGTGTGTATCACTGCTGAAACTATGCTTGATGGGGCGCCGGATGCGGTGAAAATCGCATGTCCGGTGCTAGCCGGGGGAAAAGCCGGAGATAACATCAAAGGCTTACCTATCGGAACCTTTCGCCTATATCCACAGCGAAAAGGATATTTTGAAGCTGGTGACAACGCTGATCGCCAACACCAAGGGCGAACAGAAAGGCGGGGACGAGTTTTGGACGAAAGCGGAGACCCTTCTCTACTGCGCCCTGATCGGCTATATCCACTATGAGGCCCCGGTGGAGGAACAGAACTTCTCCACCCTGATTGAATTTATCAACGCCATGGAAGTCCGGGAGGATGACGAGGAATTTAAGAACCCGGTTGACCTGATGTTTGAGGAACTGGCGGAGCGGGAGCCGAACCACTTTGCGGTACGCCAATATGCAAAGTACCGCCTGGCGGCCGGCAAAACAGCAAAATCTATACTGGTGAGCTGCGGCGCAAGGCTGGCCCCCTTCGACATTAAAGAGCTTCGGGAGCTGACCGCTTATGATGAGCTGGAGCTTGATACCCTGGGCGACCAGAAAACGGCCCTGTTCATCATTATGAGCGATACGGACGATACCTTTAACTTTTTAATTTCCATGTGCTACACCCAGCTTTTCAATCTCCTTTGTGAAAAAGCGGATGATGTGTATGGAGGCAGGCTGCCAGTCCATGTGCGCTGTCTCATTGACGAGGCGGCCAATATCGGCCAGATACCCAAGCTGGAAAAGCTGGTGGCAACGATTCGTTCCCGTGAGATTTCCTGCTGTCTGGTCTTGCAGGCACAGAGCCAGCTAAAGGCACTTTACAAAGATAACTGCGACACCATTATCGGCAACATGGATGCCCGTATCTTCCTGGGCGGCTCGGAACCTACAACATTAAAGGAGCTGAGTACCGCCCTGGGAAAAGAGACCATAGATATGTACAACACCAGCGTTACCAAAGGTACGCAGGAAAGCCACGGGCAGAATTTTCAGAAGCTGGGAAAGGAACTGGCGTCCATAGATGAGCTGGCTGTCTTAGATGGCAGCAAATGTATCTTACAGCTCCGTGGTGTAAGGCCATTCCTGTCGGATAAATACGACATTACTAAACATCCCAACTATAAATACCTGTCTGATTTCGATAAGAAGAACGCCTTCAACATAGAGCGTTTTCTTTCCACCAAACTCAAACTGAAGCCGGGAGAAAAGTTTGAGGCATTTGAGATAGATACATCCGGCGGGGAGGCTGACCCCGGCTAAAAACAGCAGGCCATGAATACGGAAAAGCGTGCCTTCCATAAAAATAAATTTTTGGAGGTAACATTTATGGCATTTTTTAACAGCGCAGTTGGAGTATTGCAGACACTCGTAGTAGCACTTGGGGCCGGCCTTGGCATCTGGGGCGTGATCAACCTTCTGGAAGGCTACGGCAACGACAACCCTGGTGCAAATGCTCATGTACGGTAAAGAAGCAAGCGACCGAAAATAAGAGATAGACCGCCAGCACCACACTATTCCGAACCAAAGACCAAAAGACAAGCATTGTGGAAATGTGCATAACAGGCTATGGAATCATGGATAACTCTATTCACAGCACATGGAAAAGCTAAAGTGCAGCTTTCCCACGTCCTGCAAACAGAGTTACCCACAATTCCATGAGATAGCCAGTTATACACATTACCACAATGCCGACTACTACGGAATCCCGCTCATTCCTTCTTTTTTGATGTTAAAGAACACGCTATATTGATTGACAATCACAGAGCTATTCCAGTATATTTAATAAAACAGACGAAACCGCAGATATACAGGTGAATAGACATGAAAAATATACACAGCATTGAATTTTATACTGGAAGCAAGGAAGAATTGCTTCCCAATTTTGAAAAGGATTTTCCCTATATCGCTTCGAGAGCGGAACTTGACAAGTATATAGGGCGTTATGTTCCGTGGCACTGGCATAAAACGGTGGAACTTTTTTACATGGAAAGCGGCAGCATTGAATATGATACGCCGGGAGGAAAGCTATTGTTTCCTGCCGGAAGCGGCGGCATGGTAAATTCCAACGTACTCCATATGACAAAAGCAATATCACAGTGGGAAAAGAATATACAACTACTTCATATTTTTGATGTTTCCCTACTTGCCGGAGAACAGGGAAACAGGATTGAGCAAAAGTATATCGCCCCTGTTATAACTGCCCCGCAGATTGAACTAATTCCTTTTTTTCCGGGCAATGCAGCAGAAGAAAACATTTTGAAACTTATTCTTAAAGCATTTCACTTTTCCGGTGATGAATTTGGGTATGAAATAAGACTTCGGGAAATCCTAACGGAAATATGGCTAATGATTTTTGAACTATCCCGCCCTATGCGTGAAAAGGCGGGAGAACAGAACAAGAGCAACGATAAAATAAAGTTGATGATGATATACATTCACGAGCATTATAAGGAGAAAATTTCTATCCCGGAGCTTGCAGCGGCAGCATATCTAAGCGAAAGGGAATGTTACAGAGTGTTCCATGACTGTCTGCACATGACCCCCGTAGACTATATAAAGGCTTACCGTCTGCAAGCCGCCTGTCAGATGTTGGCTAAGGGGCAGGAACCTGTTACAGTTATCAGCCATGACTGCGGTTTGGGGAGCAGCAGCTATTTTGGAAAAGTTTTTCGGGAGTACGCACATTGTTCACCAACAGAATATCGGAAGAAATGGCAGAATAGTGATAGATAAGGGCAGAAATGAAATATTTTTCCTGCACTTCCTGCATTATAATGATACCTGTAAAGTAAATCAACAATTTACAGGAGGTGGGTTCAAGGTGGTAAAAATGAACATTCTGAACATGAAAAATTTTTTAGATACGGTCAATGCCTGTACCGGCAAAGTAAATATGCTCTGCCCGGACGGTAAAAAATGAAATATCAATGGGGAAGAAAGGGTACAGGACAGTTTGTGGCGGCAGTACCGCCAAAACAAAAACTGCCTGCGGTTTGTTTTAGAAATTCCTAATCCAACGGACTATATGAGCATTGTTTCATACTATGCCGGGGATTGTTGATTTGTCTGTAAATATTTCATCATAAAGGGGCTGGACGGTTTATCTGCCAGCCCCGCCCTTTTGAAAGGAGTTAAAATGGAACTAAACATTCAAACCGTGGAAATGACATTAACGGAAGCGGCGCAGTCCAATCCGGGGGCATGGGTAGACCATTCCCGGTATGTAGCCAAAGCCTGTAAAAATATTGCGTCACACTGTAAAGATTTATCTTCTGAACAGGCGTATCTTTTCGGGCTGTTACATGATATTGGACGTTATGCCGGAGTGAGTTCGGAAAGGCATTTGATAGACGGCTATCGTTACTGTATGGAGCGTGGGTGGGGAAAAGCTGCACAGATATGTATATCCCACGCATTTATGATACAGGATATTGATACTTCTATCGGAGAGTTTGATGTCAGTGATGAGGATTACCTGTTTATGAAAGATTTTGTTGCAAATGCGGTATATGATGATTATGACCGTCTGGTACAGCTATGTGACGCATTGGCTATGCCTACGGGGTTCTGCCTTTTGGAAAAGAGATTCGTAGATGTGACAATACGGTACGGCATCCACCCGGCGACAATAGACAGGTGGAAAAAAATTTTAGAGATTAAAGAACTGTTTGAAGAACAGATTGGCTGCTCTGTTTATACTCTGCTTCCGGGCGTTGTGGAAAACAGTTTTCGTTAGGGAGGGATATTGTGTATTACGAAGCAAGCGATTTTTTAGAAACTGCGGACAGCGATACATTAAAGCAGATTGCCTGCACAAGGGAATTAACACGGGAATATTATTTCTCTGATTATGGAGATATGGAAAAACGCACTTCCATTCTTCGGAAGCTGTTGGGGGGAATTGGGGAAAATGTGGCAATCGACACACCTTTTCATTGTGATTATGGAAAAAATATTTTTTTGGGAAATGATGTGATAATCAATATGAATTGTACCTTTGTGGATAACAAAACTATCCGAATTGGTGACAGGGTTTTGATTGCTTCAAATGTGCAGATTTATACATCTTCGCACCCTGTTTTACCAATGGAAAGGCTTGTGCCGGATTGGAGGGAACGCCAGACAACATTTTTTAGAACCTATGCACGTCCGATAGAGATAGAAAATAATGTCTGGATTGGCGGCGGCTGTATTCTTCTGCCAGGAGTCACCATAGGAGAAAACAGCGTAATAGGGGCTGGAAGTGTTGTAAACCGCCCTATCCCGGCTAATTGTGTTGCAGTAGGGAATCCATGCAGGGTGATACGTCATTTTGATACAGACAAAGAAAGGCGGCTACATGAAATATAAGCATATCGTTTTTGACATTGACGGTACTCTGATTGATACGGAATATGCTGTCTTACATTCCTTACAGGAAACCATAAGGGCATTGTCGGGGAGAGAGATACCATGCTCTGAACTAAAATTTGCGTTAGGGATTACCGGGATAGACGCTTTGAAAAAACTTGAGATAAAAGACATTTCCTATGCGACAGAATTATGGGATAAAAATATGTGTAAATATGCAGATACTATTAAAGTATTTGACGGAATAACCGGACTATTGAAAAATCTTCTAAGTCTGGATTATAAAATGGGAATTGTCACCTCAAAGACAAGGGAAGAATTTACACATGATTTTTGCCAGTTTGGTATCAGCCATTATTTTAAAACAATCATATGTGCGGACGATACACAGGAACATAAACCCAATGCCGCACCGCTTTTGAAATATGTGGAATTATCAAAAACAGAACATAGGAAAGTGCTTTATATCGGAGATAGCAAATATGACAGTATAAGTGCAGAAAATGCTGGAATTGATTTTGCTTTGGCAGTATGGGGTAGCCATAATAAGCACATACGGGCAGATTATTTTTTGGAAAGACCTGCCGACTTGTTATCTTTTATAGCTTGAATAACAGTTCCTATTGTGGTGGAAAGGGGGAATTGCCAGTGACTTCTTCGGAAGCATACAAAGAACATATCGAATACACATTTAACGCTTTTTGCAGAATTGTTATACACTATGCAGCAATCAACGCATGGCGTGACAGGGACAAGCGGCGGCAAAGGGAAATATCTTTTGAATACCTCACAGAAGAAAAGTTTTATCCATTTTGTACGTCAGACACATATTTCATAGACCCTTACAAGCAATACCCTGTTACGATATGTGGTCAGAGGGTTATCCTCACAAATGGAAATCTTGCCGAAGCTCTGTCCTCTCTGCCGGAGAAAAAGAGGGAAATCATCTACCTATACTTTTTTGGACGTTACACACAGCAGGAAATCGGGGAACTATACGGACGCTGCCGGAGTACGGCGTGGCATCACATACACAGTGCCTTGCAAATGCTGCATAAGGAAATGGAGGTGCTTTTCCATGAGGAATCCTAAACTTGTACCGTATGAAACTATTGTCAGAGCAACCAGCGGAGAGCCGGAAGCCATTGACGAGGTTTTACGGCATTACAGCAAGCGAATCCGGCTTGCTTCCCTTGAAAACGGACAGGTCAACAAGGACACCGAGGACAACATTAAACGGCGGCTTATCGCTGCCCTGTTCCAGTTCCGCTTTGACGGACAGCCTACCTAACAGGAGGTGAGATTTGTCGCAAAAATAGTTATGCTTATGTTTAACGACACCGAAGAAAAAGCAGTTGAGAAAGCCATAGCCGCCCTTGCCGATATGATACCGCTGGAAGCCATGCAGCCGCCCCACTCCCCGGCACTTACTTTTCCGGGATTGGAAATCAGATTACACCAACGCCGGGTACTGAAAGACGGGTCAGACATTCCTCTCACACGTTTAGAGTACGGCACACTTTGCTACCTTGCCGCCAGTCCGGGGAGGGTATTCACAAAGGCGCAAATCTTTGAAGCCGTGTGGAGCATGGAAAGCGAAAGCTGCCAGTCAAATGTGGCAAATGTGATATGCAATCTACGGAAAAAGATAGAGCCGGACAGTGGCAAGCCCACTTACATAAAGACCGTTTTAGGCGTGGGCTACAAGTTTGCTTCCGGGGAATGATAACAGAATAACCGCCGCCCATCAGCGGCAGCCAAAGACAGGAAATCAAGAAAAGGTTTCCTGTTTTTTTGCGCCCAAAACCAAGCCGGATTTTGCGCCGCAATAAATTAATTCAAATACTTTCGGAAAACATTGCCTAAATTTTCTTTTTTCCCGTAGTAGGTAATAAGGGGAAAAATAATTGCCGGAAAGTTTGGCATTTTTTGAAACCGTCCGTATATCACTGCAAAACGGAACTGATTCTTCCGTTTTTGTCAAATGCTGTTATGAAAACACGAAAAGAAATTCCGGGGAACTTTGCCAGATTTGCCTTGCCGTGCGTAGTAAGTAATAGAGGGAGAAATACCGCCGCATAGTTGGCAGAATCCACGCCGAACAAGCCGGGGGTATCAGCAAAAGCCCACACAGAGGAAGCCGCCACTTTCTTAGAGCAAGATTCTACCACAGTACCAAATTTCGCTAATCGCTCAATTTTGTCCTGCGGGAATCTTGTTGGGGTTGCCACCCCAAGCCCGCCTTTTTGCGGCTTGCGCCGCTTGAAAAATCCCCGAAAAAATATTTTCGGATTTTTCAAAAAACACTTCCGCTTTGCCCCCTGTTTTTCTCCTATTGGTGAGAGGGCAAACCATAAAAAGAAAGGAGCTGAAAGCCATGAAAAGATACAACACGCCCCACCGCCACCGGGTAATCAAGACACGCTTGACCGAGGAAGAATACGCCGAGTTTTCCGAGCGTGTCACCCTCTGCAAAATGAGCCAAGCCGAGTTTATCCGGCAAGCCCTTATTAAGTCAAGCATACGCCCGGTTATCACCGTTTCCCCGGTCAATGATGAACTGCTTTCTGCCGTTGGGAAACTCACAGCCGAATACGGGAAAATCGGCGGGAATCTGAACCAGATTGCCCGCTGTCTGAATGAGTATGGCGCACCTTATAACGCCTTCTCCCAAGAAGTGCGAGCCGCCACAGCGGAGCTTGCCGCCTTGAAGTTTGAAGTCTTGCAGAAAGTAGGTGAAGCC
>NZ_CALPCM010000036.1:0-28761 GCF_943193015.1 Hominisplanchenecus murintestinalis | reverse complement strand
CCGACAAAAACCTCTTACATATCTAATTCTTATCAGGAAAGTCTAAAATCCATAGACACAAGATTTTTTACAGCCTCAAAGAGCAGGTCCCTCACAAAAATGAGGGGTCTGCTCTTTCTTTAATGTTCGGAATGTTCTCTATGCCGATTTCTGTGTCCTCTTTGCATATGCATATCACCCGACTGCCAATCATCCTCTTCAGGACTTACATATCCCGTTTCCCTGTTATATCTTTCATCCTGGCTGCATTCCGTTTCCTGTTCACCGTCCCTCATCTGCCTGCACTCCGTTTCCTGCCCATCGTCTCCTGTCTCTTCGTATCCCTTCCGGGAATGCCCGCCGCCATGCATATGCCTTTTAATCATGCCATGTATTTTTGATATGCTCATGTTTCTGCAGTCATCCACGGTTACAGAATCATCATATTGCGATAACTGTAGATATGCATAATATTTTCCCAGTGAACATCCATGATCATGCGCCTCAGAGACTATCTCCTTATCCACATAAATACTCTCGCTGGCATGTCCCATATGGCTGGAGCAATATTCCACCCCTGCTTTTAATTCATTCCCCTTATCGTCATCCGCTGCTATAGTAAAAACCAGTTCAGATTTTTCCGTCAAATATCCTTTCATACATCCGTTTTCCATGATTGCATCAATCGCAGCGGTATATTTCTTCCCTTTCAGAGACAAAGACTCCAGGATTTCCTCTCCTTCTGCGTTGTATGCCACAGCAGATAATACTTTATCAAAACGATTCAGTACAAGCTCTATCGATGGATTAATATCAATACTCACATAAGCAGCCGGAGCCTGAATCCACGAATATCCTCCCACTCCTATCAAAAAAAGCAACAATACACAAACAACTGGCATCGCTCTCTTAAATACCGGACGAAAAAACTTCTTCTGCCTCTCTTCGTATTTTTCCGCTAAAAACTGCTTTGTTGTTTCTTTCATCTGTGTATCTGCGTGAATACCTTCAAATGCATCCCGTATTTTATTCATGGATTCTTTCACCTCCCAGCTCTTCCTTCAACATTCCCCGTCCTCTTGACAGCAAGGAACACACCGTATTCTCCTTTTTTCCAAGAATCCTTCCTATCTCAGATGCCGAATATCCCTCATAATAATGCAGATAAATCACATCCTTATATTTACCCGGCAAGGCAAGCACTGCTTCCAGGACTTCCCTGTGTTCCTCCATCCCCCCGGCTTCCATTTCCCTTAACGTCTCCAGAGGGATGGCATTCCTCCGGAAAAAACTTTTCACGTAATCTTTACAGGCATTAATCGCTACCCGGAGCAGCCATGCCTTTTCATGCTCTCTGTCCTTAAATGGTTTATCACACAGCATATACTTTAAAAACACATTTTGAAACACATCCTCCGTATCTTCCCGGTTTTTCAAATGATAAAAACAAACACGCCGCACCATGTCCGCGTACTCCTCAACCGCGCGGTTTATCTCACTCTCATCCCTCATTCACGCTCCTCCTGCGTACACTAACATGTATTATACACAAAAAATCATGTGATGTCACCCTGCTCCCTACCCAAAAGAGCTTCTGTATTATAAAAAACGGAGAGCCTACGCCCTCCGCTTCTTACTCATCACCTTACAAAACGCCACCGCCGCCAGCGTACTCACCGCCGTAGCCGCAATCGCCGGTCCTACCACCGCAGTGGGATTCGCACTTCCATACTGGCTCCGGTAGGCAATAATCGACACCGGAACCAGCTGCAGCGACGAGATATTCATAATTAGAAACGTACACATTTCATTACTTGCCGTCCCTTTCGGAACAGAACGAACTCCGTCATGAGATATTTTGTGATGGCCCGCTGAATCTGCGCTTCTCCTCTCTTCTTCCAGCTCAGCCAGGCTTTCCATCGCTTTCAGCCCCCCTTGTGTCAAGTTAGTGACACGAACTTTGTGAAAAATATCTTGTAATAATGGTTTTTTCCTTTCTCTTATTGTTGAATAATACCAAAACAAGAAAATCAATATAATAAAAGCAGGATTTCTCCGTTTCATGAGTTCCTGCTTTCACAATCCACCGCAAAATTCATTATGCCAGTTGTAAATCATTCTCAAGTCTTTCCACTACACTCAATGGCAAATCTAAATCCTCTGCAATTTCCTCTTTTGTCATTTTTCCTCTTTCCAGCATACGCTTTGCTGCTTCAATTTTTTCTTCATTTAAAAGCTGCTCCATGATTTTACTCATAATTTTTCGTCCTTCCTCATCTTTCTTGAAATATCTTGCCCGGTCTGCTAATTCCTTATAATTCATATCGTCTGGATCAGCACAGCTTAAATCGTGCATCAACCGCCCTAATGGTGTATCATCTTTAATCTCTCCGTTTACATATATAATATGTGCTTTATCATTAAACAACGCCCCTGTTTCTTGAATTGTCCTGTCAATATGATAAATCGGGAGATTACCTTCAAGCACATCATTCTCTGTAATAAATACCACATACGTTTCCGCCAGCATTTCCGTATCATCTCCCGGAAGAATGGAATTTGCATCCATTAAACTGCTGTTATATCTCGCACGTTTCGGCTTTGCCCCACTGTCGGCTCGTTGCAGTTCTACATCGTACTGTTTCTTTGACACATCATTTGTCTTAACATCCATTCTGATAGAACGCCCTTGCAGGTTCTTTATTACCGCCTGTACCTGTGCTTCTTTTACAACTAACTTTGCATCATTCATAATAATGCGCAGCATCAGTTCTACCCCTTTGGAATAATCTTCCAGACATTTTGTCATAAATTCGTCATCAAAATAACTCATTTCCTGTAAGCGTTCTAAAAGCAGCTTCTGTTTCTCTTCCCTTTTCTGCTCATTTGTCATATCCTATTCTCCTGTCCTTATAATATCATAAAAACCTTAATTTTTCAATGTTTCCACGCTTTTGTCCTGAAACTTAAAGACAACCTCAACCCGGTTGCCGCCATATACATAAACCGCATCTACAAGCTGTCTGACAACCTCTTTTGTAAGGTCTGTTAGATTTTCTTTTCCTTTTAACAAGTTTAACAAATCAGACTTTTCATCCGGTACTGCTGTTTCTTTTGAATGGCAAGCCCTAAGTTCTGCTTCATATATTTCTATCTGCTTATTGTTATTTTCTTTTTTCTGTAAAAAACAGTCAGCATCAATCTCACCTTTTGCATAGCTTTCATACAGTGAAAAATTGCTATCTGTAAGTTTTTGAATCTGTTCCTGAAACTGCTCCTTTTGCTCCTGATCCGCCTTGACACGCTCCTGGAACTGATTGTTATATAAATCCTGTAACCTTCCCATTTCCCCTGCCAGCATTGCCTGATTCCTGATTGCTGACAAAACAACTGCTATGAGTTCCGTTTCCTTGACATTCTCCGGGCAACATCCCTCCTGCTTCGTTTCATAGTAATATCTGCAATAATAAGACGCATTTAATCTGCTTCGACGCTGCATATTGTGTCTGCATCCACCGCACTTTACCAATCCCTTAACAGGCGAATCCGCACTTCCCCTTTTTCTCTTTTCTCCCTCACAATATACCGTCTTATCTAAATTTTCTCGATCTGCCAGTTTTTTTATGCTGCTTGTCCGGGCATCCATGCTGTTCACATATTCAAATAATTCCTTTGATATGATTGGTTCATGTGTGCCTTCGCAGACTTCCCATTCATCTTTCGACAGGCATTTCGTTCTTCTTGAACCGACCTCAATAGTTTCCTTTTTGTGAAAAACTGTATTTCCCACATATATCTCATTTTTCAAAATTCTTCCTATGATAGAGCCATTCCACACCTTTTTTTCGCCCTGATATTTCCATTGGTAGGTGCTGCCGCTTTTCACTGCATAGATTTGTGGCGTAGGAATATCTTTCTGGTTTAAATACCTCGCCACCTCCGCCTTAATTCCACATTCTGCATACTTCTCAAAAATCATGCGTACAATAGCCGCCGCTTCCTCATCTATTACTATACGGTTATGGTCAGTAGGCGATTTTTTATAACCAAACGCCGCAAATGTAGCAAGGTATTTTCCTCTCTTACGCCTTCCCATCAGGTCATTTTTAATTTTAACAGAGTTTTCTTCGCTAAAATAATCATACATCAGATTCTCAAACGCAACATCCATATCTGGTGTCGTTCCTTTATAGTCTTTGCTGTCAAAGCTGTTATTGACAGCGATAAATCGAACATCCAATAATGGAAATATCTTTTCAATGTAATTACCGACTTCAATATGGTTTCTTCCAAAGCGTGAGAAGTCCTTCACAATGATAATGGACACTTTACCGGATTTTACATCTTCCAATAGTTCCTGAACCCCCGGTCTTTCAAAATTTTTACCGCTGAATCCGTCATCTATGTATTCCTTTATCTCAAAACCCGCAAATTCCGGTTTTTGCTCCACAAACTTGCGTAGAATGAGCCTTTGATTTGTGATACTATTGCTTTCATCAACCATATCACCATCTTCTTTTGACAGCCTTAAATACAGTGCCAGAATCATAAACAGCATAAAATCACACCTCCTTTTGCATCCAACTATCAAGAACCGAAAAGCAATCCTGATACCTTAACTTTATTTCCACCCGGTTATCAGTAAAAAGCTCTATTCTGTCAACACAGATTTCTACCATTGTTTCCGTCAATTTCCTTGTATTCTGAAAGCAAAGCCAGTCCGACAATAGTTTTTGCAAAGCCGCCTGACACTTCTTTATCCCTTTTACCTCTTTAGCATAAACATTCTCCTGTTTCCCGCATAGTTCTATTTTCTCATGATAGGTACTTTTATATTGCAGAAATGCCGCCTGTGAGATACTTCCTTCCGCATAATCTGAATATTTCTGCATATACTCTTGCTCCAATAGGTTCTTTGTACTCACAATCTTTTGTCTTTTCCATTCTGTCTGTTTCAGATTTTCTTCAAAGGAATAACGAATATCTTTTTCTATCTTTTTCTTTATCCCTTTTATCAAACTCAAATGCCTGCGTATCGTGCCATACAGAATATCACACAGCAAGTCCTCTGCAATCCACCTTGTATCACATAAATCGCAGTGATTTCTATGAGTACTGCACTTAAAAATCTTGTATTGCTCCTTTACCCCATTGACAGAGCGATAAGCGCCTACCCTGACCATATTTGCCTTACAAGAGCCGCAGAACAGCTTCCCTTGAAATATATTTCTCTCAAATACAACCGTTTGGCGTTCACAGGCAGATTCGGTTTTTTTATCCTTTGTCTGACTTAGTATCTTCTGGACAATCTCAAACATCGACTTTTCAATAATCGGTTCATGGTTATTCTCAATAACAATCTGCTCCTGTTCCGGTACTGGACTTGCCTTTTTCCCCGCAAAAAAGCTCTGCTCTGATTGATGTCTTATAACCCTTCCGATATAAACAGGGTTTTCCAGAAGCCGCTTAATTGTAGAACAATGCCATATTTTCAGCTCTTCTTCCGGCTTCCTATATACACTGCCTGTCAAAGCATATTGCTGTGGTGTATAAACATGGTTATCATACAGCCATCGGCTTATTGCATAATTAGAAATCCCCTCGCCGCACTGTTTAAATATCTCCCGTACAATCGGAGCTGTCTGCTCACAGATCATATAATTCGTACCACTTCCATTCATCTTATATCCATAAGGAATCGTAGCACTGCGATAGAACATCCCTTTTTCCTGTTTCGTCCGAAAGGTGCTTCCTACTTTCTTGGAAATATCCCTTGCATACATCTCATGCATAAGGTTTTTAAGAGAAATAAGCAAAAGTTCTCTGCTGCAATCTGCATCAGCACTATCATACCTGTCAACAATGGATATAAAGCGCACACCTAAGAACGGAAATACCTTCTCAATATAATTGCCGGCTTCTATGTACTCCCTTCCAAACCGGGATAAATCCTTGACAATCACACAGTCAATGATTCCTGCTTTCATATCTGCTATCATCCGGCTAAATGCCGGACGTGAAAAATCTGTTCCTGTTTTCCCATCATCAACATATTCTCTTACTATATTCAGGTCAGGACGTCTACTTATATATTCCTGTGCCAGCTTTCTTTGATTTTCTAAGGAGTCGCTCCCTGTATAGTCACTGTCCACCGATAGCCTTAAATAATCTCCAACCTGATATACTTTGTCAGTTTTCTTTGTTTTAACATAGTTCTTTCTATACCTGTCCGCTGTCCTAGCCATTGATGCCCACCCCCTTCATAGATGCCGGAATGTGCCCAGTAGGATTGCAGGCAATACTACTTGTAATTTTACATAAGGTTTCGTATTCATCCTGATACTTAAAGGTGATCTCAATTCTGTTTTCTTCATAAACAGTAATTTTCTCCACTAATGACAGAACGATACTTCTATCTAACGATGTGATATTTCCTTTTTTCGTAAATGTATCAATCCATTCATTCGCAAACAGTCCTTCTTTAAAAACTGTTTCTATCTCCGCCTGCAATTTTCTGATTGTTTCCTCTATCTCTGCGGACTTACGAGCAAAATTTTCTTTAAACTGCTCATATTCATCTATGGAAATAATCCCTGCCGCCAGATCTCTGTGCAAAGCCATTTCCACCTTCTTACACTGTTCCAGCTCTTGATACTTAGCAAGGATTTCCCGGTCATTCGCCACCACATCATCATAACAGGCTTCATTCTCTTTCATTAAAGTCAAAAGTTCATCCAGTTTGGCAACGTGTTCAATATGCCTTTTGATTGCATCCAGCAGTATATCTTCTACCACTGACTGGTTTATGCTGTGGCGGCTGCACCCTTTTCCTTTATTATAAGTGGCACATATATAGTATATGTTCTGTTTCGCTTTATAACGGTTACAACGTCTGACCATACTCCTGCCACATTCCCCACAGAACATCAAACCGGACAGCATGAACAAAGTTTCTTCATCCGGAGATTTACGGGTGTCAAGATTTAAGAGTTTTGCCACATTTTCAAAATCCGCCTTACTGATAATCGCTTCATGGGTATTTTCTTTTACCGCCCACTCTGTTTCCGGCTTTTCTATAACCTTATTCAGCTTATAATTGACTTTTTCACGTTTTCCCTGTTCAAGCACACCTATATAAATCTTGTTCTTTAATATGCGGTTAATAGATACCGCCGACCATTTTGCTTTTGCATTTTTCTGAAAACCGCATTTATAATTTCCCCCAAGTTGTCTTTTGTACTCGGAAGGCGCTGCTACACCAAGTTCATTGAGTTTTTCAGCGATTGCCGCCGAACTCATACCTTTCAACTTCCAGTCGAAAATCTTGCGTACAATATCAGCCGCATATTCATCTGGTATGATTTTATTCCTGTCCGTTTCCAGTTTTTTATAGCCGTATGCAACATGAGCGCCGATATACAGCCCGCTTTCACGCATAACCTCCTGATGACTTCTCACTTTGCCAGATATATCCCGGCTATAATTATCATTTACAAAATTTTTGACCGGAATCAGCAGATTTACATCGCTTTGCGTAGCTGTCAGGCTGTCAAAATGATCCAGTACAGATACAAACCGGACATGATAGGACGGGAAAATTTTTTTCACATAGCGTCCAGAATCAATGTAATCACGTCCTAACCTTGACAAGTCCTTAACAATGACCATATTCACCTTACCATCGTAAATATCCTGGCACATACGCTGAAAACTTGGACGTTCAAAATTAAGTCCTGTAAATCCATCATCTATATAAATGTCATAAAGGGTAACATTTGGCATAGATTCTATTGCTTTTAATATCAATGCCTTTTGATTGGCGATGCTGTTGCTTTCTTTCTTGTCCTTGCTCTCCCGCAAATCTTCATCTTCTTTTGACAGACGCAGGTACACAGCAGCCAAATAAGATATGTATGAAATGTATTCACCCATACCGCTTCCTCCTAATTTTATAGTGCTGACAAACCATAAAATCAGGGTTCCACATATGAATTTAGTCCTGAATATAGTTTAGCACAGATTCCCGCTTTTGTCCAATGAAGAAATACGCAATTTCACTTGTGAAAGTTTCACATTGCACTGGCAGTTTTTAATATCAGCTCCTGCAG
Source organism: Hominisplanchenecus murintestinalis (assembly GCF_943193015.1). Classification (NCBI taxonomy): domain Bacteria; kingdom Bacillati; phylum Bacillota; class Clostridia; order Lachnospirales; family Lachnospiraceae; genus Hominisplanchenecus; species Hominisplanchenecus murintestinalis. Next base: position 20,674 of record NZ_CALPCM010000036.1, on the reverse strand, counting down.
CCGATCCGTAAGTGTCACTGTTGTATCCTCAAAGCCAATCTTAACAACATATTCCCCATATCTATAACAGTAAGGATTCTTAATCTGTTCGAGATAGTCCTTAATCTGTCCTTCCCGGCTTTTCCTTTTATTTACTTCCACTTCTCTTATATCTGCAAGTTCCTCCCTTTTTACTGTCCTTACATCCACATTTTTCATTTCTTCTATGCTCAATATACATACACCTCTTTCACTTTTCCACATTCCATTATATTGACATCTGCTTGTCCTATATGTATCATGTCCCACGCCAAATCATTATTTTTTGATATGTTTATCAATGAAAATTCGTCTGTAAGATAAACTTTCATTGATAAACATATTAAAAATATCCTCACAGGTGACAGGCGGGAAACCTGCCCACATTGGACTTGCACCATCATCTTTTCTATGTGACTGACTTTCGCCAGAAGTATCATTATCACGAAACTGCTTCTTCGCCAATAGAATCCCCGCTTCCTATACAGGAAGTTTTCTACTCCAACACTGATATTTTTTCGCTCGTGCCTTTGCTTCAACATCATCAGATGCTTCTTCACTTTCAATTCCTTACCGGAACAGACAGTCCTAGCGTATCTGCTGCGTAGCTCCACAGTTTCTCACGTCCTGTGAGGTTATTGTATATTCAATTTTCAAGGTACACCGCTGTAAATCTGTCAGCTATGGAAAAGGGTAATTTACCGCCCTTTATACCGCTTCAAACGCCAGTATCTTTGTAATCAGCTTGGTTTCCAATCTCCGGCGAAGCGTTTCATCAATACAGAAATGAAGCCGCCCACTCTCGTCATACATCTTCCGGGTGGACAGGGAAATTATGTATCCTTCATAATGCTTTAACACTGTATTGATTGCCATTACGTCACCCTCTGATGCTGCCTTAATGATATGGAAAGGCAACAAATTTTTTTCTTCTCTGCTCTTACATCTCTTTTTCATCCGCTTTTCCCTCCATAATCTTCTTTAAAATCTCAAGCGAGCGTGTCCGGTCTTCATGGACTGTGCTGCGGACAAGGTTCATCTCCCTTGCGATGTCCGCATCACTCATCTCCAGAAAATAAGAAAGCAGTATCACATTCCGCTTCCGTTCTGAGAGAGCCTGTAATGCTTCCGCAATCAGGGCATCTTTCACCTCAATGTCATATCCATACACTGTGAAATGACTGTTTTCCACTCCATACTCATCCATAACAAACAACCGGTTCAACTCCTTTTCAGACAGTTCAGAGAACATGGCTTCATGCCGCCTGCGGTATTCTATATATCTGTAATAGCTGGCGGCTTCACCTTTGAGCTACATTTGACACAGACGGTCAAACTGATGCCGGATTGTCATTTCATCGTGGAAAGAAGGTTTCTTCATACGAGTTCACCTCCTCCCCCGTTGTGACGTGACAAAGGCATGAGCCTTTCCCCTTCCGCCTATATCTCCCCAACGGGGCATGGCGAATGTTCGGGTGGACAAAATTTTTCTTACGAAAATTTTTAATATATAAAAAACGCCCGGACAGGCAAAATGCCCGCTGGACGTTATTCATATCTGTTATTCTGTTTTTTCCACATGCTACGGGAGCGCATAATTCACTTGTCAGGGTGTATCCTGTCTTACTGCCTGTAAAACACCTTATAAAAGAGCCTTTCCACGCCCGAAGCCGGACAGGTTCATAAAGTCAAAAAAATATCCCTCAGACCGTTTAGAACACATAAATTCCCCTAAACGTACCCAAAGGATAAAAGCCACGCAAAAAACCTCTGGATACTGCGTTTTTTTATATGCAATATCCAAAGTCTTTTTATTCTTATGTGTGCATTATGCCCCTCTGATAAAGTGATTTATTAGTGCATTTTCAAAGCGAAATGTGCAATATACACTATACATGGAGGTGCATATATGGCAAGAAAAAAGAAAATTGACAAGGAAATGGGATTCCGTCTGAAGAAGGCTAGAACCGACCAGAAGCTGACCTATGAAGAACTGGCTGAAAAATCCGGCGTTTCCTCCCGCTATATCAAGGAAATCGAAAATCATGGGAACGTGCCAAGCATTGAAAAGCTAGGGCAGCTCATACGAGCCTTACATATTTCCGCCGATCCGTTTTTCTATCCGGACGCCCCGGCAGACAATCTTGACTACAAGCGTCTGCTGGTCTATCTGTCACAATGTACGGAGGAACAAATTACAACGATACTCGCTATTGTGGAAGCCTATCTTCGGACATACAAACATCCCAAAGAATAGAATATCCCCAACATCTGAATTTTTTCGTGAGTATTTCTGGATTTTTCTGAACCATAAGAAAAGGTGGCTCGCCTTCTGTCCTGCCAGCCACCTCTTTATCTAGCTACTGTATTTTTTAAGAAGCTCCTTTATCCGCATACGCTTTTTTATAATACCAAGTCCGTCAAGAACCTGTACACTGTCCACAAACCCCTGATAATATGCCCTCTGTTCCTCCTTATAATGGGCATGATCCACTGCATCCATATAATCCTCCAAAAACTCCCTGTCCTCTTTCGGCAGCTTGGAAAGATATGCTTCAAATGCCTTCTGCTTCTTTTTCAGTTCCCGGCTGGCTGCTTTTGCTTCCTCCGTCTGGACGGAATACTCCCTGTCCTCCGATTCGCTGCGCAGCTCCTCAAAGACATCCGACAATGTTTCAAAAACTTCATTCATGCTTGTTTCCACCTTTCTCTGTTAAAAATATTATTGTATTTTACAGGCAGTATTATCAATCCCTAATTCTCTTTCCACAAGATAATTCCCTTACACTTCATCTTTAGAAGTATATTATCAACAATATTTCGTAAAATCAATGGTAGGGGACTTCATCTTTAGAAAGTTGGTGGTAGGATATTAAAATCTATTGGAATAAGGAAAACAACTCCAAAAACCTAATCGGTCAAAGGGTTATGGAACTGCGGACGGAAAGAAAGCTATCCCAGAAAGCTCTTGCCGAACAGCTCCAGCTTGCCGGATATGAATTTAGCGACCTGACTGTTTTACGGATTGAAAAGGGAACAAGGTTTGTCCCGGATTATGAAGTGGTAGCTCTGGCAGAGTTTTTCGATGTATCCTGTGAATACCTTTTAGGCGTACAGGACAAAAAATAAGCAGCAATCTGTTTTCACATCACAGACTGCTGCTTAAATTTTTGTTGAACCGATAGCCAATGCCCCATACGGTCTGTATGTAAAGCGGCTTGCCCGGATTGTCCTCTATTTTCTCCCTTATGTGGCGGATATGGCTCATGACAATATTGTAATCGCCGGAATACGGCTCCTGCCAGATAATATCATAGATCTGCTCTTTACTGAATATCCTGCCAGGACTCTGCGCTAACAAATACAGTATTTCAAACTCCCTATTGGTAAGCATAACCTCCGCACCATGTATGACCACATTTTTCTCTGCTAAGTTCAGCTTCATTTCTCCGATACTAAGGTGTTTTTCCATTTGAAGCACATTACAGCCTTCAAAGCGGGGGCTTTCGCTTATAATCTGCAACATTCTCTGGCAGACTTCTTCCTCATCCTCCGAAAAAGACAGTATCATCACCTTACCCATTATAACCACCTGCCTAACACTGATAAACCAATTTGTCTTATCTTCATTCTAACCTCCAAAACAACCTCCCTTCCCATTATGCTATGCTGCTTCTCATTCCAGCTTATTCACTGGCATTTTGTTTGCGGTATTCTGCAGGTGTTATCTTCAATATATCCCGAAAAGCTGTTGAAAACTTGCTCTGGTTCTCATATCCCACCTGATTTGCGATCTCCGCTATTGTGCTTTTCGTCTGCCGAAGAAGCACAGCCGCCTGTTTCATGCGGTATTCTTTCATGTAAGTTCCGATAGGCTGTCCATAAATTCCTTTAAATGTGGCTTTTAAAGTAGCTGTATTGATAAGGTATTCTTTGGAAAGCTCCTCAATCGTAAAACGCTCCTGCAAGTTGGAAATTAACTTTTTATGGATTTCCTTGACAATCTCCACCTGCGGCGAAGTATACATTTCCCGCTGTTTCTCTTTTGTTACGTCCACCATGCAGAGGAAAAGAAGAAGCTCCTGCACCTTTAGCTTAAAATATGGCTTTTGCAGACAGTCCGGAACAGAATAAAGCTCCGAAAAGATATGCTCGATTTCATCCTTCGCCCGCATAATAAAGCAATTTCCATCTGCACAAAACTTTTCCTTAAATTCCAATATATCAATTCCGCTTTCTGCCAAAGTCTGCGGCGGATATTCTGATACCAGCTCCAAATTGATAACAACGGAAATTCCCCGGTAATGCTTTAATGGAAACGCCATTTCGGAAGCACAGTTATCCATTGTATGAATGGACATATCACCCTCCCCAAGATACAGACAGGAACCGCTTAACAATTTGCTTCCCTCACGCCCTTCTCTGCAATGGTTGATTTCCAATATATTCTTCCCAAGCGTACCTTCCCATTCACAGCCTGTTGCTTCAAAATCATTGTAAATAAGCTGTATGCCCGGATAAACCTGATAAACTGTCATCAGTCCTAAACCATCGGCACAATCCATTTTATAGACCGTACAATATCCGTCATTATCCTTCGGAATAACCGCAGACAGCCCTTTTGTGTTTTTCACTAAGTTTTCCTGCATGGCAGTCCTCTCTATTCCTTCTATACTGTTAATCTGTTCCGCCAGATGTTTTCTGGCATCCTCTATTATATATCTTTTCTTCATAATATACTGCTCCAATCGGTAGAATTTACACTCCAATTAGAATTATATTCTATCTCCACCGATTGTGCAAACAAAGAAAAGAGCCAATACCTTATCAGACAAAGTATCGGCTCAATATACATTTCCTCACTCTATTTTGTTTCCGGCATCTTGCGAAACTCTGAAAGCATCATCAAAACCGTAATCACAACCAGAACCGCATCGGTCAGGGCAATCGCAAGCCAGACACCACGAATCCCCATGCCGCCAATCATCGGCAAAACCACACAAAGCGGGATAAACAAAATAATCTGTCGGAACAATACCAGCCAAGTAGCCTTATTTGCCTTTCCTAACGACTGGAACAGCGTTACCGCAATCAGGAAACTACCCTGTAAAATATAGGTACTGAACATGATCCGGAAATTCGTTGCCCCCGAAGCCGCCACGCCCGGTGTTGTAATAAACATAGAAAGCACCTTATCCGGGAATAATTCAACCGGAATGTAGAACAGTAAGGACAACACTGTTGCCGCCGTAATGAATACACCTGTCAATTTCTTTACCCGGTCATAATCTTTCGCACCGTAGTTTGTCCCTGCGGCTGGCTGAAATCCCTGACTGATACCCCAAAGAGGAACAAACGAGAAGTTCCAGAAACGCAGTGCAGCTCCTAACAATATCTGCGAATTTTCCCCGCCATACACAGATGCCACACGATAAATCACCGTTTGCTGTACCAGTGTCAAAACCTGCATCAGCAAAGCAGAAACACCAACCGCCAGAACCTGCGGCAGTAATTCCCCGTCAATATGTATCCGTCCGATTTTTACATTTACGCTTTTCTTCTTAAAATACCATAATGTAATCACCGCCTGAATGAACTGTGAAAAAATCGTTGCATACGCAGCCGCTTCCACTCCCAACCCGTAAGGCTTTAAAACCGTAATAAAAATCGGATCAAGGATAATGTTCAGGATTGCCCCGCTTGCTATAATAGCCATTGCCTTTTTAAGCTGCCCTTCCCCACGAATGACCATATTCGCACTCTGGAAGAAGTTCACAAACAGGCTTCCTGCAAACACAATACGCAGATACTTTTCCGCATAGTTCAGGATATTGTCGCTTGCGCCTGCCAAAGATAAAAGCTGGCGGGTAAATACCATACCTATCACAGTATAAATAACGGACAGCAGAAGCACCATTGCAATCAGGTTTCCCATAATCTTTTTTACGGTGTCCTGATCCTTCTTTCCAATCGCACGAGATAGCACCGAAGCAGAGCCTACCCCCAACATCGCCGCTGAACCCGCATTGATGAGCGTAAATGGATAAGATACGGATACCGCCCCCATTTGCGCTGCGCCTACCATCTGCCCTACAAAAATGGAATCCATCATGTTATAAAGTCCTACAACCACCATGCCAAGAACCGCAGGTATACTAAGCTCCAGCATGAGGGGAAACGGACTTTTCGTCAATAATTTTGTCCTTGTGTCAAGTGACTGTTTCATCATGTTTCCTCCTTATATCTATATTAGCCATGCCTAACCATATAGAGTATATTAAAAGTCAATCCCTTTTGTCTGCTCTTATCCGAAGGACTTTTGCTCCAATCGGAAATATCTGCTCTATTGCACCATTTTTTCCAATAGCTGCAACGCTTCCTCCAGTTTCGGGTTTTCCGCATCGGTCTGTAACGCTTCCCGGACACAGTTACGGATATGTGCCTGTAAAATCTGTTGGTTAGCACTCTTTAATAATGCCTGTGTCGCTAAAAGCTGATTTGATATATCCACGCAGTAACGATCTTCCTCTATCATTTGCAGGATACCGTCTAACTGACCTTTCGCAATTTTCAGTTTATGGGTGACATTTCCTTTTTTTGCTTTCATAGGCAACCCGGCTATTGAACACTTATGAGCTGATAACCAGCATCTTCAACCGCTGTTTTCAGCCTGTCCTCTGATACCGCATGGCGCATCTGTACCAATGCTGTTTTTGTTTCCAGTTGCACATTGACATCCGAAACACCCTCAATCTCCATTAACGCCTTAGAAACGTGTTTTACACAGTTCCCGCAAACCATTCCTTCAATCTTCAATAATTTTTCCATGTTCTTTTCTCCTTCACCTTTTTTTGATAAAATTATCTGACTGCTGTTATATGTTTCTTCCTGTTCCGGTCTTGCAAGATGCTTTGCTTTGAACCAGCGAAGCCGCAAGGCATTTGACACCACAAAGACAGAGCTGAAACTCATTGCAAAGGCTCCGATCATTGGGTTTAACTTCAAGCCGAAGGACAGGTAAAATACCCCCGCCGCAACCGGAATACCAATGATATTATAGATAAACGCCCAAAACAGGTTTTGCTTGATGTTGCGGATAACCGCCTTGCTTAACTGGACAGCGGTGGACACGTCCAAAAGGTCACTTTTCATCAATACAATATCCGCTGATTCAATCGCCACATCCGTACCTGCCCCGATAGCAATTCCTACATCTGCCCTTGCAAGCGCAGGCGCATCATTGATGCCATCCCCAACCATAGCTACCTTCCTGCCCTTTTCCTGTAAACGCCGGATTTCCTTTTCCTTATCCTGCGGGAACACTTCGGCAACCACCCGGTCTACGCCCACCTGCTTTCTGATTGCTTCCGCAGTCTTGGCATTGTCCCCAGTAAGCATGACAACCTCCATTCCTAAGCCGGATAATTCCTGTATTGCCTGCTTACTGGTAGGCTTTACCACATCTGCCACAGCCACCACACCGATAAGCTGTCCACCCCTTGCAAAGAATAATGGTGTTTTTCCGTCCACAGCCATTGCTTCCCCAAGCTGGAGCAGCGCACCTCCCTCTATGCCCTGTGCAGACATCAGGCGGCGGTTTCCGGCAAGGCAGATAACATTTTGGATTTCTCCCATAATCCCCTGTCCCGGAATCTGCTTAAAGTTATTTACAGGCAGAAAACCTAAAGCATTCTTTTCTGCTTCCTCCACAATCGCATCCGCAAGTGGGTGTTCCGACATTTTTTCCAGAGAAGCGGCAACCTGCAGGAGTTCATTTTGTGAAATCCCCTCTTTTACAAGCACATTCGTTACCACAGGCGTTCCCTGTGTGATTGTCCCGGTCTTATCCAAAACGACCGTATCAATGTTATGCGCTACCTCCAGAGCTTCCGCCGACTTAATCAAAATGCCATTTGATGCCCCCTTCCCTGTGCCTACCATGATTGCGGTAGGTGTTGCCAATCCAAGTGCGCAAGGACAGGATATAACGAGAATAGAGATACCAATAGAAAGGGCAAATTCAAATCCATACCCCGCAAGTAGCCATACTATAACCGCAATTAAGGCAATGCTGATAACCACCGGAACGAATACCCCGCTGACCTTATCCGCCATCTTTGCGATAGGCGCTTTGGAACTGGTTGCTTCATCCACAAGCCGCACGATCTGTGCCAGTGTGGTATCATCCCCTACTTTTGTAGCCTGCATTTTAAAATAACCGGATTTATTGATTGTTGCACCGATTACTTTATCCCCGGTCTGCTTTTCCACAGGTATGCTCTCCCCGGTCAGGGCTGATTCATCCACAGAAGAAACGCCTTCCACGATAACCCCGTCTACCGGAATGGACTCCCCCGCTTTTACAACTAAAATTTCTCCTGCCTGTACTTCCTCTACCGGAACCTGTATTTCCATTCCGTCCCTCTCCACTGTGGCGGTCTTGGGCGCAAGGTTCATCAGTTTTGTAATGGCATCGGAGGTCTTTCCTTTTGCACGAGCTTCTAATGTCTTACCCAATGTTATAAGTGTCAGAATCATACCAGCGGATTCAAAATACAAATCCATCATAAAGCTGTGTACGGTTTCCATATCGCCATGCCCGAACCCTATGCCGATTTTATAAATGGCATAGATGCCATAGACGATTGCCGCCCCGGAGCCAATGGCAATCAGGGAATCCATATTCGGTGAACCATGAAACAGCGTCTTAAAACCCATACGGTAATATTTAAAGTTGATAAATACTACCGGAATCAGCAACAGGAACTGCGTAAATGCAAAACTCATCGCATTTTCCATGCCGAGCAGCCCCTCCGGAAGTATCCACCCCATCATATGCCCCATAGATATGTAGAACAATGGAATGGTAAACAACGCCGACAGAAGCAGCCGCTTTTTCATCTGCGCATATTCTTTCTGTGCTGTGTTTGCTTCCGGTTGCGCTGTTCGCTTCGCAGAAGCGTTTACAGTCTGCCCCTTATTCTGAACCGATTTGGGAAATGCCCCGTACCCGGCTTTTTCAACTGCCTGCACAATTCCCTCCGTATCCAAAACAGACTCATCATAAGAAGCAACCATACTGTTTTTTAGCAGGTTTACAGATACCTCCTGTATCCCCGGCAGCTTCGCCACGCTTTTCTCAATTCTTGCAGAGCAGGCGGAACAGGTCATACCCGTAATGTCAAATTGCTCCTTTTGCAAAATTATCCCTTCTTTCTTTTCTATATTTGTAACAGTTTGTTGTACCCCTCCCCCGTAGGGAATTGGGCTGTTACCGTTTATCATTATAAACACCCGATTTTCCTTTTGTCCGCTCTGAAAAGGAGCTTTTTTTATCCGAAAAGAAATTTCTTTTTTTGCAAAAATCCAATCAGGAGGTTTTATGCTCCAAAGAGGAATACCGACTTCAAAACCATTGACTTATAGCCGATTGGTGGCTATACTTTGCGCTGAACGATTAAACATTTCTTTAATTGTTCAGCCATGCCAAACCAACAAAAACATTTTAGAAAGGTGGATTATTCCCATGAAAAAAACAATCAAACTTATCGACTTGGATTGCGGTCACTGTGCAGATAAGATTCAGAACGCAGTACAGAAGATTGACGGTGTAACCAGTGTATCCGTCAACTTCCTCGGTCAAAAAATGGTACTGGAAGCACCCGATGACAGGTTTGACACCATATTGAATGAAGCAAAGGCACTGATTAAAAAAATCGAGCCGGACGTAACGGTAAAAGCATAAAAACTCAGGCATAACCGTTAGGTGGCATCTGTCAAAAGTATCGTGTTCTTTGACGGGCATGATGCGGCACGAACCGGACACCGGCTGTCATTTCTGGCATCCGGTGTTTTTTCAAAACGAAAATGCCTGAATTATGAAAGGAGTATTCTAATGACACGAAAACAAAAACATTTATTGATCCGCATTATTGCAGCGGCAGTCCTGTTTCTTGCAGGCAGTCTGCTCCATCTTCCAGAGCAGGTGGAAATGGGCATATTCTTAGCCTGTTATGTAATAATCGGTTGGGATATTGTCTGGAAAGCCATTACAAACATATTAAGCGGTCAGGTATTTGACGAAAATTTCCTGATGACGATTGCAACGATTGGCGCACTGATTTTAGGGGAACATTCAGAAGGCGTAGCAGTTATGCTGTTTTATCAGGTAGGGGAATGGTTTCAGTCTTATGCGGTTTCCAAATCCCGTAAATCCATTGCAAGCCTAATGGACATCCGACCGGATTACGCAAATGTGGAACGGGACGGGAAACTGGTACAGGTTGATCCAGAAGAAGTTTCTATTGGAAATACCATTGTTGTAAAACCCGGCGAGCGAATCCCTCTGGACGGTATCATTATAAATGGCGTTTCTGCTTTGGATACCTCTGCACTGACTGGAGAATCCATGCCTCGTGAAGTTGCTCCGGGTGCGGAAGTCATCAGTGGCTGCATCAACCAGACAGGTATTTTATCTATCCGCACAACAAAAGAGTTCGGAGAATCCACCGTAGCAAAAATTCTTGATTTAGTAGAAAATGCAAGCGATAAAAAAGGAAAGACAGAGAATTTTATCACACGTTTTGCACGTTACTACACCCCGGCAGTGGTATTTGCAGCTTTGGCTCTTGCCATATTGCCGCCTGTTATCACTGGTCAGTCCTTTAGCATATGGATTTATCGTGCTTTGACGTTCCTTGTAATCTCCTGCCCTTGTGCGCTGGTAATCTCTATCCCGTTAAGTTTCTTTGGCGGCATCGGCGGCGCATCGAAAATCGGTGTCCTTGTAAAAGGCAGTAATTATCTGGAATCCTTAGCTCATGCTGAAATGGTTGTATTTGATAAGACAGGCACACTCACAAAAGGCTCTTTTGCAGTCAGTGAAATCCATCCTATTGGCATGGACGAATCACAGCTTTTAGAGCTTGCCGCATACGCAGAGGATTACTCCAACCACCCTATTTCTGCTTCTATCAAAAAAGCCTATGGCAAAAAAATCGTACAAAACCGCATATCCGATGTTCAGGAAATTGCAGGTCATGGTGTACAGGCAGTCATAGACGGAAAGAAAGTCCTTGCGGGAAACGCAAAACTCATGGAACGGGAACATATCCGCTACCAGCCTTCCGGCGCTGTTGGAACAGTGATTTATCTCGCCTGTGACGGAAAATATTCCGGTTCCATTGTCATAGAAGATGAAATCAAGCAGGACGCTCCGTCTGCAATCCGCCAGCTCAAATCCTCCGGCATACGGAAAACGGTTATGCTTACCGGAGATGCTGACGCAGTAGGGCAGAAAGTTTCGGGGCGTCTTGGACTGGATCAGGCTTATACCGAGCTGCTCCCCGCCGACAAAGTTGACCGGGTAGAAGCACTGTTAAGGGAAAAAACAGAAAAAGGCAAACTTGTCTTTGTCGGGGACGGAATCAATGATGCCCCCGTACTGGCAAGGGCAGATGTCGGTATCGCTATGGGTGGTCTTGGCTCTGATGCCGCTATCGAAGCCGCAGATGTGGTCTTAATGACAGATGAGCCTTCAAAAATTGCCGCAGTTATGAAGATTGCCCGAAAGACAATCCGCATCGCAAACCAGAACATTGTATTTGCTTTGGGAATTAAGTTTTTAGTGTTGATTTTAGGAGCTTTAGGATATGCCAATATGTGGGCGGCGGTATTTGCCGATGTTGGTGTTTCCGTTATTGCAATCTTGAACGCAATCCGGGCAATGCGGGTAAAAATATCCCCCGTTTCTGATTAAAGTCAATTTAAAAACACAACAGAAATGCGCTACACCCCACAAGGTAGCGCATTTTCTTAAATATCGGTTGGACAGGACATTTCAAACAAAGCATCTATGGAACGGTGCAGCAATTTCGCCTGTGGCGTTTTAGACAGAGAATAGTATACTTCCTTTCCTTCCCTCCGGCTTGATATAATCCCGCTTTTCTTTAAAGCCCGAAGGTGGTGCGACACAGCAGGTGCGCTCATACCAACAGCCGCCGCTATATTGCAGACACATTCCTCACAATGGCATAACAGCCACAAAATCCGCAACCTTGTAGGATCGTCTAATTGCTGGAACAAAAACGCTATATCTTTGAACCGTTCTGCAGGTGGAATCTTATCTAGGACTTTCTCAATATTCTGTCCATGATTGTGAGGTAAGTTATAGTGTGGCATTTAACCACCCCCTTCCAGATAAAATTATGATACTCATATACCTATGGTCTGTCAAACAGCTTATACCTTGTCGTGCAACGCCCACTCCGAAGGAGTATGGATTACGGAATGCCCGAAAGGGTATACATAAGATTGGAGCAACACTATGAATCAAACAAACAAAACAATTTTTTCTGTCCCCAATTCTTCCGAACTGGAACAATTAACAGAATTACACAAAGCAATGGGCGATTACACCCGAATGAAAATACTCTGGCATTTGATGAAGCAGGAATATTGTGTGAGCGAACTTGCAAAGAAAATCGAAGTCACTGAATCTGCTATATCCCATCAACTACATGAACTTCGCATTGCAAGGTTAGTCCGTTCACGCAAGGAAGGCAAAAAGGTCTTTTACAGTATTCAGGACGAACACATTCAATGGATTTTGGAAGAAACATATGCGCATATTTCTGAACGGTATCCATAAAAGACAACGGACAGTACGCTGTGCGCACTGCCCATTATGTTCAAATATTTGCAATCGCTCCCATTACAGATTTTCGTAGGATACTAACTGGTTTATCGGAATACGCATCTCCGAATGGCGTTCCGGATCAGCGGCTTCTTCATCCGAATAACCAACCGCAAGGATATTGACGGGTTCCAGATTTTCAGGAAGTCCAAATTCCCTGCGGATAACATCCGGCTTGAAATAGCAAATCCATACAGAGCCAAGTCCCAACTCCGTAGCCTGAAGCATCATGTGGTCTGTCAGAATGGAGGTATCAATATCACCTGTCTGCTTCTTATCAAACGGGCGCACCCATGCCTTTTCATGGTCAGCGCAGACGATGATTGCCAGCGGCGCACCGTAAAGATTTGCCCCCTGTCCTATTTTTTCAAGTCCCTCTTTGCTTTGCACCACAATCAGATGCACAGGCTGGAGGTTAGCGGCGGTTGGAGCTACATGGGCAGCTTCCAGAATCTTATCCAGTTTTTCCTTTTCCACCGCCTGATCTGTGTAGCTGCGTACAGAGAAACGCTGTTTTGCAATGTTTAAAAAATCCATAGTATCAAGTCCTTTCTTATGTTATATTTAGTATGCCAAACCAACTGACAACTCTATTGTAACGCTGAAATATAATTCCGCAAGATTGCACTTTTTTGATAGATACTTTCAAAAAAGATAGCACCCTTGCAGTTAGGAGAACCAAAATGAAAGCAGAACAAAAACAATTTAACTGTCCCGTAGAAGCTACCCTGTCCCTGATTGGAGGGAAATATAAACCGCTGGTATTGTGGCATTTAAAATCACAGCCATTACACTACATGGAACTGCAACGCCTTATCCCAAATGCAACCCCCAAAATGCTCTCCGGTCAGCTCCATGATTTAGAAGATTGCGGCATGATAAACAGAGAAGTGATTCCTGAAAAACCGCCTAAAACAATCTACTCTCTTACTGCCTTTGGGAAAAGCATCATACCTGTACTGAACGCCATGTGTGATTGGGGAACAGCATATTTGGACGGATTGGATATACAGCCCGTATGCTGTCCTTCCCAAAGCAAAAAATAATTATTTTATTGACTATCCTTATGACAAAAAAGAACCTGCACAGCAAACTTGAAACAGCTATGCGGGTTCTCTTATTATCCTAAATCTGTGATTGCCTGACATAATTACAAAGTCTGGTGAAATCTACCTGCGGATTTTTCTGTAAAATCTTCTCCATACATTCCTGTGCTTTTTGATACTGTTTAGGCTTTTTCAAATCATCCAGCATAAAGAAAATGTTAAGCCGCCTGCCTACAATGAATAGAAGTTTTTCATCTTCCGGCAATCCTAAAAATTTATTTATTGCAGACAGCATTTCTAATTTATCTGTCCGCAAATTCCCTCTAATCTCCAGCAACAGGTTGATGATATGTTCATTCACATAATAGCTGTCCATTTCAAGCAGCTTCTCCAAGAATAATTTCTGCTCTATCATAATTTCTTCCTCTGACTGTAATGTAAAAGAACCTTCCTGAACAAACTCCCACATTTTGGACTCCGGCTTTATTCCGGTTGCATGGACACGAATAAAATCCGGCTGAATCATGTTCAGCGCATCCGCTGTCTGGATTGCATTTTCCTCTGAATGTTCCTTTCCACCAATCCCAAGCAATATAAACTCTGATAATATCATGCCTGCGTCTTTTGCCATACACCCGCTTTTCACAACTGTATCTGCATGAAAACCTTTATTGATAAGCTGTAATATCTTATCCGATCCGGTTTCCATTCCACAGTACAAATGGTTCAGTCCGGCTTGCCGAAGCTCCTGTAATTCTACCGGGCTTTTTCGTGTGATACTGTCTGCACGAGCATAGGAAGTTATATACTCCAAATCAGGAAAATACTTATTTAGCGCATCCAAAATACGGAGCAGATAATCCGTTTTTAATACCAGCGCATCCCCGTCCTGCAAAAAACATGATTTGAATTTTCTTCCCTGATATAATGCCGCCTGTTCCTTAATATCCTGTATGGTATCTTCAATCGGACGCATGGAAAAATTCATAGATTTGTATAGTCCACAAAAATAGCACTTATTCCAATGGCATCCTCTGGTCACTCGGACAAGCAGGCTTTCACTCTCTGACGGCGGACGAATTGAGCCAATTTCTATATTTTTCATCATCCCATATCCTTTCCTTCTTATTCAGACTTAAAAATAACATTCTGCCGCTGTCAATACAAGAACGCACTTTTTAGGTAGCAACTACCCTATATGATAGTATGAAAGAGCTTAAAGCGACACACCCTCCGGGAGTGTCGAAAGACAAGAATAGCAAGCACTGCCTATGTACGGACACACAGGCAAAATTCCCCATACTTCCCTACCGTCCGTATGATGAAATTTCCATAGGGAAGTATCCCTAACCCTCTTTGCTTTTCTTTCCTCTTTTTCTCTGCAAGTCCTTGACCTTCTTCCGCAGATTTGCTACAATAACACATGGATAATTCTATCCAAAACAACTGAACAGACACGAAACCAGACTGTTGTAAACCGAACAAGTTACAGCAGTTTTTTTATGCCCAAATTTAGAAAGGACGATGTAAAAATGGCAAACAGGATACGCACCAACCGGAATGAATTTCACTTAGATGACAAAGAGCAGTACATCCTTGATGAGAAGTTTAAGCTGTCCGGCATGAAAAGCAAATCGGCTTTTATACGGAAGCTGATTTTATACGGATATGTCTATGACGTGGATTACAGTTTTTTGCGGGAATACAATACGGAACTGGGGCGAATCAGCTCTAACCTGAACCAGATTGCAAAGAGGATTAACAGCACAAACCACGTCTATCAGGAAGATATGGACGAAGTAAAGGAGTTGATGAAACAGGTATGGCAGTCACAAAAATCCATGCTATCACAGCAACCGTTGATAAAGCGGTAGCCTACATATGCAACCCGGACAAGACAGATGAAAGCATCTACATTTCTTCCTATGCCTGTGCGCCGGAAACCGCAGCGATTGACTTTAAATATACCTTAGACCACTGCCGGGAAAACAGCCCCAATAAAGCCTATCATCTGATACAGGCTTTCGCTCCCGGTGAGGTCAGCTTTGAGGAAGCGCACCAGATCGGGAAGGAACTTGCCGACAAGGTTTTAGAGGGAAAATTTTCTTATGTTGTCACCACACATATTGATAAAGGTCACGTCCATAACCATATCATTTTCTGTGCTGCTGACAACATAGAACATGACAAATACCATGATTGCAAGCAGAGCTATTACCGCATCCGAAAATTAAGTGACGAGCTGTGCAACGAGCATAACCTTTCCGTCATTATCCCCGGTGGGGAGCGTGGTAAAAAATACAACGAATGGCAGGCAGATAAAAGCGGGACAGCATGGAAAACGCAGATAAGAAAAGACATCAACGCCGCCATAAAAGCATCGTCTACCTATGAAGAATTTCTGCTCCTGATGCGGGCGAAAGGCTATGAGATAAAAGGCGAAACTTTTGGGGAAGACGCCCTCAAATTTATCTCCTTCCGTCCACTTGGCAAAGACCGTTTTGTGCGTGGCAGCATCAAGTCACTCGGAAAGGAATACACGAAGGAGCGCATCAAAGAACGGATTGAATTAAAGCGGGAGCGAAAAGCAGTTATCCCGAAAAGGGATTACGCAAATAAGAGATTAATTGACACCTCTGATGAGAAATTTCAGAACAGTCCGGGGCTGCAGAGGTGGGCGGCGGTAGAGAATTTAAAGATTGCGGCACAGGCATATAATGAAGCTGGCTCTATAAAAGAACTGGAACAGAAAATCGCCACCACAGCCGCCACCGGGAAGGAAGCAAAGCAGACTGTCCGCAAGCTGGAGAACCGCATCAAAGACCTTGCGGAAATCATCAAATATGCGGAGCAGTACAAGGCAAATAAAGCGTATCATATCGCCTATAAGAAGTCCAAAAATCCTGACGCTTATTTCCGTAAGCATGAGAGCCAGATCATCCTTTATGGCGGCGCAAGGCGTATGCTGGAACAGGCGGGCATCCCCTTAAAAGGCTTGAACATTGACAAGCTGAAAGCGGAATATCAGGAGCTGACCGCACAGAAAAAAGAACTGACCGTCACATACAAAAATTGTGAAAAAGAGCTGAAATCGCTGAACCGGAAACTGGAGAACCTGAACCAGTATTTAGGGCGCACAGAGCCGACAAAAAGCGCACAGGAACAGCCTGACCGGGATAATAACCCTTCCCGGTAATTCCCTGTCTGAAAAAGGCTTTAAAAGCAAAAGAGCATCGTGGAAATGTGCATAACTCCCCATTCCGCTATGGACAACACCATTCACAGCATGTGGAAAAGCAAAGGGCAGCTTTCCCACATCCTGCAAACAGTGTTGCCCACAGCTCCATAAAACGGGAAGTTATACACATTGCCCACAATGCCGAAGGCGACGGAATCCCACCCATTTCTTCCTACCTTGTTATAAAAAACAAAAAAATTCCTTGCAGACAAGACCATATTCCTGTAATATAGTCTACAAATCTGCAAAAAAACAGGAGTGCCGAAGCACCCCCATTCCCTAAACCCTCTTGCAAAATTCGCAGTGTTGGTTTATAATCATCTTAGAAGCCGAAGGATATTAGCGTGTCCGACGGTTGCACAATCGGAAACTTATAAAGCGTAAAAAATACGGATTACAAGGCTATCCTCTATGGCAGTAGAAGATAGCCTTTTCCGTTACTTGCGGTTGTGTTTATTGTCTATGTATGTCAAGGCTGCAAAAATCACCAGCACCAACGTAAGCACTTCTAACGTATTCATACCGACCTCCTTTCCGTTTCCAGAAAGGACAACCGCAGACTATCCCTACTCGTTCTAATCTGACTAAGAGAATTATAGCACGTTATGTCGAATAATGCTATAAAAGATTTGCGTCAATCACTCCGCCGCTTCCAATGCCACCTCTGTAAATTCCGCATCGCTCATGGTTTCCAGTTTCCCTAAAACCTGTCCGGCAAGCTCCACCATGTCACTGTCCTGTATATGGGGAATCACATTCTTTATATCAGCAATCATGCCCGTCCTGTCCTGCCCCTCAAACACACACATCAAATTGATTTCTTCCACTGTAAATTTATCCATCGCTTATATCTCCCTCTCTGATTTTTTCTCTGTTCCCTTTTCAGGGACTTCCTTATCTGACTTATCCCTCTGCTCGATGACCGCTTTTTTCTCCGCCAGTTTTTCCTTTATGGAAATTCTGCCTGCTTGCTTTTCTTCTTTTGGCTTCTCATTGTTCAGGACGTTATCAATCATGTTATAGTTACATTCTTCCAGTTCCTCAATCTTTGCAAGCGGCTTGTATTCCGCCAGCTTATCTAACAGCTCCTTCGCCTTCCTTGCGGTCTGTACGCCCTCACTGTCATCAAGCTCCGTCCCTTTCCCGAAAATATCCGTCATGCCTTCCCAGATACTGTCTGAAATGAGCGCATTGAGGAAATCATTCAGATACCCGGTATTCCCGTTCCTGATGTCCTCTGTGATGTTCGCTATTTGCGCTTCCCTGTCCTCCACTGTCTGATTGTACTGAACAGTGTCGTAGTTGTAGGAAAGCTGGTCTATCTCCGCAGCAAGGAAAGCCGCCTGCCACTTCTCCAGGGAACCCCTAACCTCCATATCCGGCAGCTTGTCGATCAGCTCCGCAATGACCTCCACCGCCTTCGGATTGTCCGTAATATCCGGCACATAGTCCAGAATCTCCAAATCCGCAACTCTGCCCGAAACAATATCCATCTGCGTGTCCTCATAGCTTTCTGTCCCCTCTGTATGGATATTGATGCCGATGCTTGGGATACCGTTCATCCTCTCCGGCGGTATCCGGTTGAAAATGGCGATTGCTTCCTCCACGCCTGCGATATTCTCATGGTATTCTCCGAAATTATGAAACTCCCCGCACTCCGCCACTGTAAGGGTAACAGCCGTCTGTTTTCCCTCCTGTGCCTGCTCTGCGGCTTTCTCCTGCATGGCGGCTCGTTTTTCCTCAAGATAGGCTTCCACACCCGGAAGATATTCCCCAAGCGTCCCAGTCTTGCCCTCCGTAATAGGATTGATGTCTACCTTAACGCCGCCGATTGTAAAACCGTCCTCGTTAAAGGCATTGAACAGGTCATCTTCGCTTTCCCTTCCCCGGTACTCCACCACCACGTCAAGGTCAGAAGCAGCTTCCTCCAAACCTCTGCACCGGCTTCCGGATACTGCTACATCAACAAGCTCTATATTTATCCCATACTCGTCAATTTTGGACTGCAAATAAGCGTAGACACTCAGCTCTATATCCTCCTGTGTCTGCCCGTTGATGCCATGAAATAATTCCTCTGTCCTGGCTTTAAAATCTGCCACCGCCTTACGTTCCTCCGCATCCTTCCGGATACGGTTTTCAATCCCATGTTTTGCTTCCTGCTCCGCTTTCTCTGTCAGTTCGTCATAATCAATCGGTATCAGTTCATCGTCAGTGCGGATACTGCCCTCCAGACTGCTCCTGTGCATAGGCTCTTTCAAATCCGTCACAATCTCGTCAAGTGCCTGTCTGATTGTTATGTCCGGATTGTCATATACGCCCCCGTCCAGTTCCCGGTAGTTCATATCATAAATGGTGTAATCATATCCCTCAGTGGCTTCCTGAATACTGATATAACGGTCTGCCAGACGGAAGGCAAGCTCTGTTTCTTCTCTGCCCATTGTCTGGCTTTTGGTGTCTATGTACGGATTTTCCCACTCCGTAAACGGTACATCTTCCACGATATGCTTCTGGTTAGCTGTGGGCATGAGGTGTTCCATTTTCCCCTGTTCATAGAGGGCATCAAACCTGTCCATATAAAGGGAAATATCGTCAAGACCGCTGCTCTTTAGCTGGTACTCAAACCGCTGTTTCACAAAATCCTTGATTTCCTCCGGTGACATTTCCCGGTGAACCCGTACCTTGTCAAAGCCGACCTCGTGATTTAAAGTCTGCAAATCCTCCATGAAGCGGCTGCTTTCCTCTGCCGTCCTGCTGTGCGTAAAATCCAGTGACAGACAGTTTTCATGGTTTCTGACGTGAATCAGGTCAAATTCGCTGCCATTGACGCTAAATCCCAAAGTTGCCCTCGCCATATCCGGCTTGTCCTCTGTTTCCTTTCCCCGGTACTCTGTGAATTTCGCCATTGCTTCCGGAAGGCTCTCAAAACGCTCCAGCCTGCTTTTTTCCGGGCTGTTCTCCGCCCAGGTGGATAAATCCTCAATGACATAATAGGAAACTTTGTCATTGTCCGGCTCTGCCATTGTATTTTCTGCCGCTGTATGTTCTGCCGCTGCTTCTGCCGGGATTTCCGCTGTTTCCTCCCTGACCGCATCTTTTTCTGTGCTGATTTCCGCCGATACCGAAAGCTCCTTTGTAAACTCCGGTATCTCCCTGTAACCAACGGAATCCACATAATGGCTTGTGTTTTCCCCGTCCTGATGCAGCACCACCACATCGCTTACGGAAAGGGAATGCCCGGTAAAATCTGCCGGGTGGTCTATGTTGAACTTGGTATAAATATCCTCAAGGCTCATGCCCTCCGTAAGCTCCCCGGTATAGACAAGGGTGTAATTCTCTCTGGGAACCGGAATACCTTCTTTTTCAAGGTAATCCATATCCATAAAGCGAATATCCCTTGTTTCCGCTGAATCTTTAAGCTGATAGATGCCATACCTTCCCTCATTGCCATATAAAAGCTGTGCTTCCCGGTTAGGCTCGCTGTCCTCCAATTCCTGCTTCATGGACTGGTATTCCTTATAAGCGTTCCAATCGCCTTTTTCCACGCCGAACAGCCCGTCATGCTCCTGCAATGCCGCCCTGTCCTCTACAAGCGTTTCTGAACTGAGATGGTATAATAAAGTTGTAACACCAAACAGGAAATAAATGATATATTCAATATAATGAAAAGGAAGGTGTTAC
>NZ_CALPCM010000035.1:0-29945 GCF_943193015.1 Hominisplanchenecus murintestinalis | reverse complement strand
AAATGCAATAAGCAGCTTAAATACAGTAACTATGTGGCTTTCAGCCACTTTCACGGCACAGCTGTGAATAATTCAGGCTAACTATTAATACAAATATCAACAGCATCTTTCAAAGTAGAACATGTTGTCGGGCAAATAGTTCCCTGTTTAACCATCCATACAGTATATCCCGATGTGTCTATCACTTCCTGACGCTCATTATACTTTTTTTCACTAACTAATCTAATGATTAATTCTTTACCCTCACATGCCTTTTCAATATAAAAAAGTTTTCTATTGCTATCTTCTGCAATCAAATGGCTGCCTTTTGTGTCTAAAGCCAATATTTCATTTTCTGTCCATACAATAAAATCTGGATTGAAAGTATCGGTTCCTTTTCCATCTAATAATGGGATCTTTAAAAAACCATTGGCCGGATTCCGCATCCATAATACATTTCTGCTATCTAATTCACGTGCAAATTCAAGTTCAAAAATATTAAAATCGCTATATTGTGGATGAACTGCATTGTGAAATTCTTTACTATCCTCTGTAATAAACACCTCTCCTATTGGTGTTGTATCTAACGGATTCTGCATAATAACTGAATTGCGCCTATAAATATCCGCAACCTTTTTTGCTTCGTTTTTTATGTATATTGCTGCATTACTATTATACTCTACCAAAGCATCAAATTTTTTTGCAGATATATCACACAAGGTTATAGCATTTTTAGCCAGCTTATCCATCTCTCTTTTAAATATCCATCTTGCAGTTACTTGATTACTATGCTGTGTTATGTATCCAATCTCTTCTCCACAATAGCTTCCAACCTCAGCTACAACCTGTATTTGATTACCAGCTCCTATTGTATTATTAACATCATAACTATAGTCAATCATTTTATCAATTACGTCCTTAATTTCCAGCATAGCTTTTTCTGAATTTATTACAATATCAGGAACTTCGACTTCCATTTTCGGCTGGACAGTTGGCCTGTTTTTTCCACTGCTTTTCGCTACATGATAGGATATCGCTATTTCCGGAATATCAATTGATAAAGTCTTTCTAATATCTTCTATAATGGACTTGAACACATCTTTTTCGTCTGTTTTTATATAAAAATTAGCCATGTTAAGTTTATCATCCGCATAATGTGTTGCTTTTGGCTGCCTTAAAACCCTTCCTATAACCTGAGTTACTTGCGTATTCGACCCCATATCCTTATCTATATAAGCAAAATAACAGGATGGATCATCCCATCCTTCTTGTAATGATTGATTGAAAATAATATGCCGATAATTTCCCGCAATAAATTCCTCATAATCATTGTCCCCACCACTAAAAAGATTAAAATTTGAAGGTTTAGGAAAACGTCTATCAAATTTCAGATTGCAATACACAGCTATTTCACGAGGCTCTATACCTTCGTCTACTAAATGTTTCCAAATCTTAATCGGTCTGGCTTTTCTTTCTTCAAATGGAACCAAGGGATCATCAACTTCTGAAGTTTCCAATAACATATTTGTATCACTTACATAAATTGCTTTTGGTTTGAAATCACATGCCAAATCCAAAACAGATTGTTCAACTTCCCTAAAATCCTCAAGTAAATTATGTATGGCTATTTCCATAGGCGTCATATAACCACCTATGGAAATAAACTTTTTAATCAAACCACTCTTAACTACCTGTTTATTGCTGACTACAGTTACCAAATCACTATCTTTTAATTCCTTTTCTTTTTTCAGCCTGGCAATATACCATTCTAATTCTTTAGGAACTTTCGTAGTCGCACTTGCCGCAATCAATGCTGTTGGATTTAAATCTAATAGCAGCCTTGTTTGTTGATCAGACAGATTATGCCCTTCATCATATACGATAATCAAATCCCTTATAACTCCACTATAATTTTTTCTTATTTTTAGCATCTCCCATAAGGAATTATTGGCATTATCTATACCTGTTTGGAAAACCCGTCTATCACCATCCGCTTTATCCTTTTGATTAATTTTTCCCACTGTTGCAATCAGCAATAATCCTTTTGTATCATCCAGCAAATCTCTTTCCCTGCATTCCAATAAAGGCTTTGCCAAAAAATCAGGAATATTTTCCACATACTTTCCCGATGTAAAATTTTCTAATGTCTGACTAACAATTACTTTTCCCTTAGACAACCATAATACCACTGGCTGTGTGGTCGAGTAAGCTCTTATTTGCTCAATACAATCGGCTAAAATCAATGTTTTTCCGGCACCTGTTATCGCTGACAAATTTTGATAAAACGGAACAAATTTTCCTCCCAATCCCGGTAAAGGCTCTTTCATATATTCACTATATCTACCTGCAATTTGCTCAGAAGCCTGTATCTGAAATTTCATCAATTCCATTCTTCTGTTTCCTCCTGGTTATTATAACGATCACTATTTTCATTAAGTCCTAAATGCATCAAAACTTTATCGGGAATTTGATAAAATTTCACTTTAGGCGTTTGATATACCTGATATCTTGCATAAACATGAAACGGGAATTTTACACCTTCTTTTTTTGCTTCTTCTAACAATTCCATGTATGTCTTCTGATTTAATTCTCCAACAGAATCTTCTCCGTTCCAGATTATAAAAAATCCTTCGTTTAATATATTATGCCCAACCAAATATTTGTAATCTTTATCAATACGGTCTATAACACTTGTGGCCCTCCTTCTATCATCTTCCCAGTGTGTTGTAATAATTATATCAATTAATTCATCTCTTTTCATTTCCAATATGGCTTTTGCATCTACTTTTTTATCTAATTCCCAATATTCAAAGCCATTAGATATGGATTGCTCTAATATTTGCAATTCTCCTGCTTTGTTTACCCGCTCACCAGTAATTGCACGTTTTATTCTTTCACGCGTCAATGTTTTAGCATATTTATCATCATCTTCGCCCTTTTCTATAAGAATAAAATTTCTTCTTGTGCCAGACAGCTCATTCAATTCCAGTACAGCATGTCCCGTTGTTCCTGAACCGGCAAATGGATCAAATACAATACCGTTACTTGGACACCATAATTGAATGATTTTCTCAATCAATTTCAACGGCTTAACTGTTTGAAAATCATGTCCCTTTCCCATAATATAATCTAATTCTTTTATTCCTGTCTGACTATGACCGCTTTCTTCATATGTCCATGATTGACAGTCCAGTTCAAAAATCTCGTCATAATCTTCATCTGCCCAAAATGTTAATGGCACTTTCCCTTGTTTAACATATTTTAAGTAACGTTTAATGGCAGGTCTCCCATAGCCATTTCTTAAGAAATAAAGTTCCGGCATTGTCTTCGTATTTCTTATATTAACAGCCTTTTGCTCTGCTTTCGTAACTATTTCATTCTTTTCACATTCCAAGGTGACAACGGGATTGTTATCAAGATTTTGATCTTCTGGTACATGTGGAATCGTTGCTCCTTTTATAACTAATGCCTTAGGTCTTCCCTCTCCTAAATCCTTTTCCACATATTTTGACCCCCACGCCTCTAAAAAAGATTTCATATTCCTTTTTGTATTCCTCCAAGAACCTGTGCCAGGATAGTGCAATGCTCCTGTGAACGGAGACTGTATCGCATATCTATCCTTATCTGACTTAGTACGTGCGACTGGGTTATCATCTCGCCACAGTCCTTCGGGATCATTATCCGGATTCTTATATTTCGCATTCATCTGTTCGGTGCGTCCTAAGAGTCCGGTCTTTGTCTGTTCTTTATTTTTAGCATATACCAAAATGTATTCTGTTGCACTCGATAAGTGTGTACTGTCATTTTTGGGTGCATAAGATTTTTGCCAGTTAATTATGCCCACCCTATTTTCTTCGCCAAATACCTCGTTTAAAAGCATTCCCAAATGAAAAAATTCCCGTTCATCTATGCAGATTGCCAAAACACCATTGGACTTTAACATTGCTCTCATCATCTGTATTCTTGGCAACATAAATTTCATCCATTTTGTATGCCTTGAACCATCTTCAATAGTCACTACCTCTCCCAAATCTGGATCATTAGGGTCAGTATCCCATTTATCATTATATCTAAAATCCTTTCCCGTATTATATGGTGGATCAGTAATAATTAAATCAATCTGTCCTTTATATTTATATAAAGTAACCATTGCCTGTAAATTTTCACCATCAACAAGAATATTTTTTCCCATTGATTTCTCAACATTAAACGATAATTTTTTATTTATCTTTATTATTCGGGGCATAACTTTTCTTTCGATAACTTGAGCTGTCCTTTTTCCATTAAACGATAATGTGATACCGCCATTTACCATTTTCTTGGCAAAATCTAACAGCTCCTCTTTACTCATTAATTCTAAACCGGCCAAATTATTTTCCATATATGTCAATCTCCATCCGCTTTAATATAATCGACAATATCACCTATATTGCAGTCTAATTCATAACAAATTTTTTCTAATACTTCCATGCTGACGCGTTGATTTTTGGTTAACTTAGCTAAAGTTGATGGACCTATTCCAATACGATCTCTTAAATTGACCTTATTCATACCTTTGTCAATCAAAAGTTTCCATAACTTGTTGTAACTCAATGCCATAAATCCCTCCACACTCTTCATTTGTCAATACAGAGTAAGCTAATAATACCACAAAAGTACAGATTTGGCAACTTTTCATACAGATTTTCATACCATTTTTACATATATAACATTTTGAAAATTGTAGCAAAGAATATCTTATTTTTCAATTATAACAGCTTTGACCATACACAAACTTT
This sequence comes from Hominisplanchenecus murintestinalis, assembly GCF_943193015.1. Lineage (NCBI taxonomy): Bacteria > Bacillati > Bacillota > Clostridia > Lachnospirales > Lachnospiraceae > Hominisplanchenecus > Hominisplanchenecus murintestinalis. The sequence continues at coordinate 25,188 of NZ_CALPCM010000035.1, read as the reverse complement.
TTGTACTTGACAAAGGATAACCTTTACTATCTTTTTTCATCTTTTTACCGTGTTACATAACTTTAAACACCACCTAAACACCAAAAGGTTCCGAAGAATGCCCATATTACCGCATTCTTCGGAACTTTCCCCGTATAGAAGTCTTTCTTCTCAAAAAATTCCGTTATCTTTTCGCCCAGAATGTCCGCAATGCATGTCTCGTCATCACAGACGGCAATTTTAATCATATGCATTCCTTCCGCACGGCATAGAGCCTCAGAACATCTCTGCCATCATCCGAAGCATGATTTTCAGGAAAATATTGATATTATACAGAAAATCCAGTATAGGGCTTTCATGAATCATTTCCAGAAGCTTTCGTCCCGCGTCCGTATTTCCAAATGCCGTAATCACCAAAAAAGCAACCCACACAACCAGCAGCCCCTGCGCGGCTCCCAGAACCATTCCGAATGCTTTATTGATACTGTTCAGCACCGGAAGCTTCGCCAGGTTGTCCAGTGTCAGCACCGTCATGCGCAGCACCAGATTGACCACCGCCAGCGTAACAACAAAAGTCAGGATATTCAGAATCAGGCCCGCCATATATTCCGCAAGGTAATCCGAAACACCTTCAACTGCCCTATCCACACTGCTCCCGGAATCGCTTCCGCCAAGCAACTGTTTTTCCAACGCTTCCGGCAGCCCAAGCCCCTCTATGAACTTCTTCTGTTCCAGTCCTGAATTCTCCTGTCCTTCACCGCCTTTGAGCATTTCCCGGCAGTTCTCCTCCACCGCCTGGTATATCGGCGTATTCTCCTTGATAAAGTCACTGATGTACGGCGTTGCATAATACACCAGAACGGTCGAAGCCAAAAAGAAAAACATGCCGGCAAACACCCTGACAAACCCTCTGCTCCATCCGCTCAGGGTAAACGCCGCCAAAATCAGCAATATAATCCATGTCAGTACATTCATTTTATCACCTATTTCAATCTTATCGTAGAAACACTATTCTGCGAAATAACCATGTATTTTTGGAATCCATTTACTTTTATGATATCCTGTATCGCCTTATCGTATGTACAGGAAAATTTTTTGCGCCCTCCGGTATTATAAATCTCAAATTCCTTATCATTAAAGAAAATCAGACTGCCGCCTCTGAGCTTCACCTGCTTGTAATCCAAATCAAAATATGTTTTCGCCAGCAGCTTTCCATTCGTATCGTAGAGCTGCATCCGGTATTTATGATCCCGCTTATCACTCTTAAAGATAAACCCAAACTTATTTCCATCATGAAAAATGCTTAAAATTTCTTCTTCAAACTGTACCTTTTTCGTCTCTTCCGGTATCTGCTTCCCCTTAAAAATGCTGAATCCGTTGCTCAAAAATGCCACGGAAGTGCCCTCATCTGTAAAGATTACTTCTGGCGCCACTACATTTTCATAGATTTGAGAAGCTACCATATTGTTAATTTCTGCCTGCCCTACTGAATCAAAATTATAAAAACAGATTTTTGTATTCATAATACCCTTTGTAATGCATAGATAAGATACCATGATTTTCATGCCGTCAGGAGACAACGCGATGTCCAAAGGATATCCCGAATCACCCAATGAATTCCTGCTCTTTGCGATTTCCTCTCCCTGCGCGTCATAAAAGTTCACCCAGGTAATATCATCGTCATTTAAGACAGCAGCTACTACGCCCTGCTTCGCCACACGAACCTTTTCAACAGGAAGAGAGGTCTGGAACTGCCCCTGCTGCCCATTCTGGTTAAATACGTAAATCTGCGTGCCTTTCTGGTCAGCAATCACAGCCGTCGTCCCTCTCACATCTACAATGGGGCTCTGCATACTAAACGTACTGTTCCATAAAACGCTTCCGCTGCCCGAAACACATGTCACGCCATCCGGGCTGTATTTCAGAATATACTCGCCAAATTCCGTGTAGCCCGTCCCGTTAATATCCGTTCGTTTCTCTGTCATCAAAACTTTGTATTCCGTCCCGACATGCAAATAGAGGAAGAGCAGACCGCCAATCAGCGTCAGGCACACACAGCAGATAAACAGCAGAAGGCGCCTTCTGCGCGAGCCGCGGCGTCTCCCCGGCCAAAGCCTGAGTCGCCGCGGCCCCTCTTCCGCTGTCAGCGATTCTTCTGCCATCTCCATGTCCAAACGGTCCTCTTCCTCAATTTCCCTTTGTGTTTTCCTATATTTTTTAATCAAATGTGTAAAAAGTGACATCATATCATATCCTTCTGCAGAATATCTCTGCCCGCCGTCATTCTGTTAGCGGTACTATCATAACACAGTCACTCTTCTTCGTCAAAGACCTTACGGCAATTTAATCTTCTGTCCCGGAAGAATTCGGTTCGGGTCGGTAATGTTATTAAATGTACAGATTTCCTCCACTTTGTCGGCTGTCCCATAATACATCCGGCAAATATCCGCCAGAGTATCTCCGTCCTTTACCGTATAAAATGCCTGACGTGTCCTCACATTCCCGGAAGCTGCTTCCGCCGCTCCATCCTCTGTTCCCGGTGCCGCTGTATCTGCTCCGTTTTCTTGCGCTGACGCTGCCTCTGTCCCGGTTCCCTGTGTGGATGCTATATCTGTTCCAGCTCCCTCTGTAGATGCCATGCCCATCCCGCTTCCCGTGTCAGGCACGGACGCCATATCGGTTCCCTGTGCTGAAGCCGCATCTGTCCCATTCGGCAGGTTTGCCGCACCAGATAAATTATCTGCCGTGGCGTCTCCCGGCTCTCCGCCTTCTGACGCTTTCTGGTCTTCCATACTGTTTCCCGCTTCCTGATTCCCATCCGGAACCTCCGTCTGGCTCAGTCCATTTGTAAACTTTTCTGTTTCCGCGTCTTTCTTCCCCCTTGCTTCCTCTTTAGCAGACGCATTCGCCTCTACTACCCCTTCTGTTCCCTTCGCCATATCAGAAATCTGCATTTCCATGTCTTTCATTTTGTCATAATTGCTAATCATTGTCACGCCAAGCACCAGAATCGTCAGAGCCAAAAACGTACTCGCCGCATAAATAAAACGGGGATTTCTTGTCTGCCGTTCCTCCCCCTTTTCTTTCTCCTGCCCGCTCTTCTTCTCCTCCGATATCTTCCGAAAACTTTTAATTGCTCTGTCTGTGATTTTTTCTTCCTTCTCTACAGATTTCCCCTCATTTTTACGAACCATGTACTCCTGCATAGATTTATTTTTGTCATAATATACATAGTATCCTCCTGTTTTCTTGAGGACGCCGTTCTCCTCCGCGAAGATTACATCCTCTTTTTCCATTGGCTCATAGAGCAGCAGCACCGTATCTTCCCTGTCAAAATAGGATTTGAAAATCCTGTTTACCCGCTGGTCGGACGCTGTAGGCGGTTCTGTCATCTGCATTGACCATCCAAGTACTTCACTGTCCTCAAAGTATTCCCGGGCATCCCGATACACCTGTTCCCAGATGTTCTCGCCGAATTCCGTGTCATCCACCTGAATTGCCCCGTGGATAAAGATATACTTGCTTCCGTCTTTTTCCCACGTTTCTCCCAGCAGCACCGCAGCCTCTACCTGGTGAAGATATGTAACAACATAATCCTCCAGGTATACCTTTTTTCCCTTTCCTGCCTCTCCAATCTGACGTACATTTTTGGGCAGCCGCCTCTCATCCTTTCCGTCCTTGTCCTTTCCCTTGTAAACCATTTCAATCATTCCCCTGCACACTCCTTTATAACCAGTCTGCACCTTTCCCTTCTAATGGTGCTGGTCTATCATAGCATGTACTCTGTGCAGAATTTATCAATTCGTGGAAAAATTCTCCTGAGATTTCCGACATGTTTCGTACCTCGTTCCTATAAATACTTACAAACGTCTGCTTCTCTTACGCTAGCGTGTCTGAAAATTGCTTTCTGTCAGATGCGCTCTAGCGTAAACTGCTATGAATACTTCCCCGAAAATCAGGATAGACTTTAGAAAACATCTGGAAAGGAAAATAGAAATGTTTGGTTTGGAAGAAAGGATTTACTATATAGACTCAAAAAAAGACGACGCCTGCCTCCAGGTCAGCAAACGTCTTTCTACCCTCCTGCGCCGCTGCCAAAAGCATCTTCCGGGTTCTCCTGTGTTTATCTGTATCGGCAGCGACAGAGTGACTGGCGACAGCTTAGGCCCGATTATCGGCTCCGAACTAAAGAGAGCATTCCACGGCAGGATTCCTGTCTACGGAACACTGGAAATGCCTATCCATGCCCTGAACTTAAGCTCTGTCCTGACCGCCATAAAAAGCCATCATCAGCACGACATCCTGATTGCCATTGACGCATCCCTGGGAATCCCTGAACACCAGGGCTATATCACTCTCGGAAAAGGAAGCCTGGCTCCCGGGGCCGGCGTATCCAGGGATTTAGAACGCGTTGGAGATGTATTTATTACAGGAATTGTCGGTCCCTCCTCCCGCTTCTCCCACCTGACACTTCAGACCACACGGCTCTCTGCCGTCATGCCCGTAGCAAAGCAGATTTCCGACGGAATCCTGCATCTTCTATCCTAAAATATATTTTAAACATTCATTCCCGCAAACTATGGCGTATATCTGGCAGAAAGTAGTATTAAAGCACACCTTATCCTTCTCTGCTGCATGAATCTGCCGTCTCCATTAATTCACGTTCTGCTTCTATGTCGCACGGATATGGATATTTTTCCGCCATTTTCTCAAACTCTTCCCTAATCTTCCCTGCCTTCTCCCCGTCTTTCTCCTCCAAAAGCGCATACGCGTACTCCGTGCGCAGAACAGCCGGAAACTTCTTCATGGCTTTCGCCACTTTTCTCTGCTCCTTATCGCGCAGTTTATCGATACGCTCCTTCCGCCCTTCTCCAAGCAGTTCGCAGAAAATCCGGTCGCCCTTCATAAGACTTCGGTGAAGCCCCACAATTCCCGTATCCATAGACAGCAGCCGTTCCATCTCCCTATCAGCCTCTGCAAACCGTTTCTCATCCATCAGGCGATTACACGCAAACACCCCGACAACGGCTGTCATACCGTTTTTCATTTCCTCGTCTGCCGGCATCGCAAACCACGCCTCCGGCATATCTTTCAGCCGTACCCCGGCAGTCATCTGTTCATTTACTTTCAACTGCAGCCAGTTCGCACGCAGGGCGCCGGGATTTTTTCCTGTTGCACAGGCATTATATCCGTCATTATCAATCGTCCCCAGCCTCATCGGTATTCCATTTATAAGCGCATACACCGCGCCTATCGCTGCGGCTATCACAAACGATTTTCCGGCAGTCTCCGCCCCCATACTGTGGCACAGCGCCGCAATCCCTCCTGCCAAAACTGCAGAGAGCAGATTCATCAGAGAGCCTCCCATATGATAAAGTACATAGGGAAATCTCCCGTCCTGCATATCCGGCGGCGCCAAAAGGCACTGCCCGCCTGTTCCTGCCAGAGAATATCTTGCAAACCGGATTCTGCCCTCCCGCTTCACCCACATAAAGCTTCCTATGCGAAAGGAAGAAAAATGGTATCCCGTAAGAAGCCCGAACACCAGATGTCCGGCTTCGTGGATAATCGTCTGCACACCAATCCACACGTATGCTATGATTAATGGCTTTGCTGCCTGAAAAAGAGTTTCGCCCACCGAAGCGCCCGTTCTGTTAATCTCCGCATTATAATCTGCATAATCTGCCATCAGCCATCCGATGCCTGCCCCGAATATACAAGCCAGCGCTATTGCAAGGAATATCCCTATTTTCTCTTTCATTTTTTTCATATTGATTTCTCCCTATTTATTAAATATATTTCCTCAGGCTATTCATCCTTCCATTGTATATCTATATACTTTCTAAGCCAAGCCGGATCCTCATAATCGCCGTATTCATACATTTATCATCCATGACACAGGTCGTCCGCCATTTCCAAGATGACGTCTGCGAGTTCCAGATGGGTTTCCACTTTTCGTCGATCCTGCCGTAGCCAAGAAGCGCTCCAAGAATATTTCCTGTAACAACGCCAGCCGAATCACTGTCCCCTTTATGGTTTACGGCCGCAATCACTCCGGCTGAAAAATCATTCTGATGCCTTAACGAACAGTAAATAGCAATACCAAGCGTTTCTTCCGCACCCCAGCCTTCACCAATCCTATGTATATTGTCCAGGTCTCTTCCCCCATTCTCCGAAAGCCTGACAGAAAGATCGATTATGTCCGTCAGTTCTTTCAAATTCCTGAATACCACTTTCCCCATATCGGGTGAATATCTCATTTTCACTATAAAACTCTACCGGATAGCCAAGAGCCTCGCCAATTGCCCCTCCGATAAGGCTGCCTCTTATCTTATCCAGATAGGCTTCCGTTTCCTTTATTCTTTGCAATGCGGCATCTGTCTCTTCCCGGTTCTCATCCCTATAAAAATTGTCAAATGCAAAATTCCTGAAAAACTCCTTAAAATTATACTGGTCTGCCGTCCGGTCGAGTACCGCAAAGTCAATTTTCCGAAAGAAATCCTTTTCCCTGAGTCCGTTATACTCCATTTCTTTCAGAGCTTTATAAAACAAATCCGACATGACATGGGCGTCATTTCCGAACGCTCCGCATCCCCATGCGCCCAACACGAGATTCTTGTACCCGAAATAAGCTGCGCATTTCAGCATTCCCACGATCCTGTTATAAACCATATTCTGATATTCCTTTTCACTCATCCCCTCCTTCCCCTGTCTTACCATTGGCACGACACAGGTAAGTACGGCAACAATCACCGTCTCATCCAGAAGATTTCCGTTTTCATTACGAATAATCTCCACCTCCGGCGTAAATATCATTGCATCAGACCCCATACAGCTATGAAAGCGCCTGTTATACTCATAATATTGGGACGCGCGCCTGCTTTCCAGCGACAAAAGAAGCGAACTCTTCCTACACAGCTCCTCTTCCCGCGCCCTCGTCCCATGCCTGACCCCGCCGCCCGGATTCATTTGCAAGGTCTCCTGCAGCACCTCTATATTATTTCCGTTCACCAGGCTCGCCTCCTACTCCTCTTGCTGCTCCACCAAAGACATTCTTCATTTCTTATCACAATTGTACTCATCACTTATTTCACAAACCAGTTAATATATTATAACATATTGGCTGTGTCTTTTCCAGTCACAGCAAAAAAGCAGAGCCAAAATGCCAACAAAATGTGCAAAATTTTAACATCTTTTCGTGGGGATATATAGGTTTTCACAAAGCTTTTCAATTTTCTTAAAGTTTGCATTATGAGAAGTTTGCCGATGGGACGGTGAAATGTATTGAGGATGAGATACCTTTTGAAGTGCCGGAGGGGTGGGAGTGGTGTAGGTTAAATGATCTATTTTCTGTATGTTCAGCCAAAAGAGTACTTCAATCTGAGTGGAGGGCTGAAGGAATTCCATTTTATCGCGCTAGAGAGATTGCTAAACTTGCCGAAAATGATATTGTTGCAAACGAATTATTTATATCCGAAGAGCACTATAAAAATATAATAGATAATCATAGAATACCTCAAGAAAATGATTTAATGGTGTCAGCTGTAGGAACAATTGGAAAAGTATATGTTGTAAAACCCCAAGAGCGCTTTTACTATAAAGACGCATCTGTAATATGTTTTCAGAATATAAACAATATCATAGATTCAAAATTCGCAAAAATAATGTTAGAATCACAGTTTTTACAACAACAAATGGCAAACAATTCAAAGGGCACAACTGTTGATACTATAACAATTTCAGCGGCGCAAACATATTTATGTGTTTTACCGCCATTAAACGAACAAATAAATATTGTTTTTACTGTTGAAAAGATTCTTGCATTAGTAAAAAAGATCAATGTAAGCAAGGATGAACTGAAACATCTAATTAGCGAGTCAAAATCCAAAATCCTCGACCTCGCCATTCGAGGCAAACTCGTCCCGCAAGACCCTAACGATGAGCCGGCATCTGTACTGCTCGAACGCATTCGTGTAGAGAAAGAAGAACTGATAAAACAAGGTAAAATCAAACGTGATAAGAAGGAATCTGTCATCTTCAAAGGTGAGGATAACTCTTATTATCTAAAGGATGAAAATGGCGTAACAGATATAACTGATGATCTACCTTTTTATATTCCAGACTTATGGCAATGGGCAAAAATCAAAGATATTCTTCAGATTAATCCAAGAAATAGCCTTGAGAATAATCTTAAGGTTTCCTTTGTGCCAATGCTTCTAATTGATAATGGATACAGTGGAAAACATACAGATGAAGTTCGTCTATGGAAACAAGTAAAAAACGGTTTCACACATTTTAAGGAAAATGATGTAGGCATTGCAAAAATTACGCCCTGTTTTGAGAACAGGAAGTCGACTATATTTAAAAATCTCCGCAATGGTTATGGAGCTGGGACAACCGAGCTGCATATTCTGCGTACATATGATGATACAATTTTGCCTCAGTATTTACTTGCCTATATAAAATCGAATTTATTCATAGAAAAAGGTAAACAAAATTTTATAGGAGTAGTTGGGCAGCAACGCATTGGAAGAACCTATATTGAAAATTTATATTTACCAATCCCACCCCTGCAAGAGCAACAACGAATAGCAGATCAAATAGATGTAATTTTCACACAGCTAGATGCGATTATAAGCTCTCTATTATAAATAATGTACTGTAGTCAGCAAGGGCGCGAAAAAAGGCGGTTGAACTTTTACCCTATTATACCTTTAGAAAAGCCTGTTATTTGCTGGTAATATCAAATTAGTACCTATGAACCAGAAACTCTAAATGTAAAGCCTATATCAAATCAATAAAAGTATTTTATTTGGATATAAAATTACTTCCTTGACTCCTGTTTGCGACTAATATATAATTATATCACAAATTAGCCGCAAGGAGGCGATGTCATGTATATTAACCGAAGCATGGAATCTACTATAAAGAGAATTGAAAAAGGATTTAAAGCAATTTTAGTAACTGGTCCCAGACAGGTCGGAAAATCAACAATATTAAAGCACATACATGGAAACAGAAAATATGTAACTTTTGATGACCCTGTATTGTTGTCCGAAACCAAAAGTGAGCCTGGACTATTCTTCCGAAACAATAAACCACCTATTATCCTGGATGAAGTACAATATATTTCAGAACTTTTCCCTTATATAAAAATGGAATGTGATAAAACAGAGGAAAAGGGGCAGATCAGCCTTACAGGTTCACAACAATATCATTTAATGAAAAATGTCTCAGAATCTTTGGCAGGCAGAGTCGGCATATTAGAATTATCAGGATTATCACTGCGCGAGATACAGGGAATTCACTTTGATAAGCCCTTCATCCCTGACGAAGCGTATATTTCTGCACGCGAAAAGGAATTCAAAATCCAGAATAACGTATGGGAATTGATTCACAGAGGAGGATATCCAGCATTAGCAGACGATGCTGTTGACTGGCAAACCTTTTTCAGCTCCTATATTCAAACCTATATTGACCGAGATATTAATGCACTGGGAAATGTGAAAGATAAATTGAAATTTACACAATTTTTAACAGCATTAGCCGCCCGAACCGGACAAATGCTGAATTATTCAGCTGTAGCATCGCAAATTGATGTATCTGTGAGCACCGTAAAAGAATGGCTTTCATTGCTTGAAGCATCAGGGCTTGTCTATATCATGCAGCCGTATTCTAATTCAGCATTAAATAGAGCTATTAAAACTCCTAAAATTTATTTCAGAGATACTGGGCTAGTATGCTATCTGACAAAATACCAAACAGCAGATACCGCAATGAACGGCGCTTTAGCTGGTGCACTATTTGAAACTTTTGCAGTATCCGAGATACTAAAATCTTTTTCCAATGCTGGAAAAGACTATCGCATGAATGTTACTTATTACCGCGGAAAGGATAAACTCAGAAGAAAAGAGAATGGCGAGAGAACGGAAAGAGAAACAGAAATCGACTTGCTGATTGAACAGAATGATATTATTTATCCTGTAGAAATAAAAATGTCAGCCAATCCGAAACTGGCAATGACAAACGCCTTTTCTCTGTTGGATCAGATTCCCGGAAAAAAGCGCGGTATTGGTGTAATTTTGTGTATGTATGAATCCGTTCTATGGTTAAAAGATGATATCGTTGCTCTTCCTGTAGAATATATATAAAGTACACTCTACCTGATGAGGCGGAGCAGAAACTAAATTATTTGTTTCCGCTCCGCCAATATGTGATTCAACAGCTCATATTTTACATCTTACCATGTAACAATTTTATCAACCAAAGCCTGCTGCTCAGTTGCTGTCCTTCGCAAATAGATGCGCGTAGTTTCAATGCTCTCATGTCCCATAAGGTCTGCTAATAAAGCAATGTCATTATATTTGTCCAGAAAATTCTTAGCATAAAGATGGCGGAATGAGTGAGGATAAATCACTTTTTTGTCTAACCCATATTTATCTGCATAATTCTTTAATTGTTGGGAAATCCCTCTAGCGGTTATGCCTTCGCCAAAACGATTCAAAAATAAATATCCCGTCGCTCTGTCATTATCCGAAAGCCATTTCACAGTTTCATTTCGCAATTTTTTCGGAATATATAAACGGCGTAATTTTCCACCTTTGTCTGCCATTCGTCGCATACAGAAATGGAACATGATATTTCCCGAACTTTCGGATACAGTATTTCTCCTGATCCTCTTTTTTAATATGGCTCGCATATTCCTTACACTGACCATCCAAAACAGAGGATACATCCTTATGCGCCCTCTTTGCTTCGATGATTCCTACCATTCTCTCCCCTACAAATAATGCATAATCCACATATCCACCCTTGCCTGTAGCTGACTCTGTCTTCCACTCTGCGATTGCTTTATTATGCCCTTTTTCCGGTTTCGCCCCCTTCGGCTGCCGGATATGGTCTGTATCGGCCTCCCAGCCTGCCTCCCGAAGCTGCTTATCAATAATCACGCGGGTATCATGCTCAGACAACGGATATTTAATGGCATTTTCTCTGGCCTTTTCCCGCCGTTCTGCGGAAACCTTTCCATTCTTTTTCAATTCAGCCAATTCCTTTTTCAGCGTGTCGATATATGCTTCCTGTTCTCTGCTTTTCTTTTCCAGTCTGGCAACATCTACAACTATATTTTCAGGCATAACAAATCCCGCAGGCTCATACGCATAATCGCCATAAGTCTGCATAAACCAGGACGCCAGGTCATAAGTAAGCACAAGGTTATCTTTTGCTTTATCAAAAGATTCCATACCCGCGTGCGCCGCATCATTTCTCGTCTTTCGAAGCACATACAAAATATTGTCAATCTCTCTCGGCAGCAAATCATTCCTCCTAAGCACATGGATCCTGCCTGCGTGTGTATTGTCACGCTCCGGTTCCGCTATTCCATCATATGCAAGCATGTATTTCACAATATGTTCTGCCAGCATCCCCATCTTAATAAAACATGTATTTGTATCCGTATATAAATACTGTTCCGCCAGCTCGCCCATTCTCGCCAGCTCTTTCCAATTCTTTGCTAAAAATCTAAAATTACTCACTGCCCAACTACCTTCTTAATAGTTTTATTATCGGAAGTTCCTGCCCCCCAAAAATTAATCCTTACACCGTGCCGCCATCCTCAGCTATTCTTGATTCTCATTATTACCAACCAATTTTTTCTATACTTTGTTACAAATCATACCTGTCTAAAACGAGTGTACCATCTATCCCCATTTTTGCCAATATTATATTTTCACTAATTGTTTCTTTTCGACAAACGGAAATCCCGCAGCCCATGAACGCCCAGGGTCTGCGGGACTTCATCATACCACCTATTCAAAAATCTGCTGCTCTTCTTTAAGCTTCCGTTTTCTCTTTTTAATTTTTCCAAACCCGCACATAAACGTCCAGCCCAGCAAAATATTCACATATCCCAGCAAATTTATTTCATTTCCCACCGTAAATAGCAGCATAATGTTATACAGTCCAACATATAAATTCATTCCCCCAATAATCCCTAAGAAAACCAGAATCCGACTCAGATGAGCAACACGGGATTTATTATCCGAAAACAGCTCAAACTCTCCATCTGCCGTCTTTTTTCTGAGATACACCCAGCGTATCCAGGTACCCACGCACTCTACCCCCATCTCTTCCAGAAAAGCAAGATATTGTCTGCTCTCGCTGTGTCCCGCCGTATGCTCCAGAAGTTCCACGCAAACTCCATATTCCCCCGGCAGACTCTTTTCAAATTCATAACGCACATACCTGGCAGAGGCAAGCGCCCAGCCCTCCGCCGCCATTTTATTCAGCCATTTCTCTTCTTCTTCAAAATCCCACGCCCAAAACAGCTTATGAACAACTTTCCTCATCACTTCCACCTCCCAAGATCCTGTTTCCGTTTTCCACCAGCTCTTTCAGCCGTACAAGCTCACCCTCCAGCGCCGCCCTTCCCAAATCCGTTATAACATACTCCTTTTTCCGGCTGTCCCTCTTCTCTGGCAAAGCCCGTATCCATCCTTTTTCCATTAATGTATTCATTGCCCCATACAGCGTTCCGGCAGCCAGCCGCATACGTCCCCCGGACCATTTCTCCACATTCTGCATAATCCCATAGCCGTGCATTGGCTGTAGCAAAGATAAAAGAATATAATAGACCGCCTCCGTCAATGCCTGATACATCCTTTCCACCCACTTTCCTCTATCGCAAATCGTTATACCGTCAACCGATATATTATATTGTATCGGCTTACGATATAGTTGTCAATAACAGGATTTGAATTTTTCCGAATTATGTCGTATAATGTAGCGGAAGAATTTTAAATCTAATAAACTAACTTTTCAGCACAGCCGCACTCCTTTGGAATCCCGAGCCGCTGTCCTGAATATATTTACATACATAATAAGGAGGATGCAGGACTACCTGTAAATGCTTATGAAAAATGTAAGTTTACATACTCTTGGAATCGACATCGGTTCTACTACTGTAAAAATTGCAATTTTAAATCCTGAAAAAAAGCTTGTGTTTTCTGATTATGAGCGTCACTATGCAAATATCCAGGAAACCCTGGCTTCTCTTTTACAAAAAGCTTATCAAAAACTTGGCGGACTTTCCGCCGCGCCTGTCATCACCGGTTCCGGCGGCCTGACTCTGGCAAAGCATCTGGAGGTGCCTTTTGTCCAGGAGGTTATTGCCGTATCTACAGCGCTGCAGGGCTATGCGCCCCAGACGGACGTAGCTATTGAGCTTGGCGGTGAAGACGCGAAGATTATTTATTTTGAAAATGGCTCTGTGGAACAGCGGATGAATGGAATCTGTGCCGGAGGCACAGGCTCTTTTATTGACCAGATGGCTTCCCTGCTCCAGACGGACGCTTCCGGGCTGAATGAGTATGCCAAAAATTATCAGTCGCTTTACGATATCGCGGCGCGCTGCGGCGTATTTGCCAAGTCAGATATTCAGCCGCTTATCAACGAAGGCGCCACAAAGGAGGACCTTTCCGCCTCTATTTTCCAGGCGGTAGTCAACCAGACCATCAGTGGTCTGGCATGTGGAAAACCAATCCGTGGGCATGTTGCTTTCCTGGGAGGCCCGCTGCATTTCCTGTCTGAGCTGAAAGCGGCCTTTATCCGCACACTCAAACTGGACGAGGCACATGCCATCACTCCAAAGAATTCCCATCTGTTCGCAGCCATTGGCTCTGCCCTGAATTACAAAGAAGACGTTGTCATTTCACTCACGGATATGATCCAGAAGCTTTCTTCTTCGATAAAGATGGAATTTGAAGTCGCCCGTATGGAACCGCTCTTCTCCTCCGAAGAAGAATACCAGGCTTTCACGGAACGGCAGAACCAGTACAATGTAGTGACGGCTGATTTGGAAACTTACGAGGGAAACTGCTTTCTGGGTATTGACGCAGGCTCCACCACCACAAAAGCCGCGCTCGTAGGAGAAGATGGCGCGCTGCTCTATTCTTTTTACGATAATAATAACGGAAGCCCTTTAAAAACTACAATTCGGGCAATTAAGGAAATTTACAGCGAACTTCCTTCTACCGCTAAAGTCGTCTATTCCTGCTCCACAGGTTATGGCGAAGCGCTCATTAAAGCGGCGTTAATGCTGGATGAAGGCGAAGTGGAAACTGTTTCCCACTATTACGCCGCCGCATTTTTTGACCCGGAAGTAGACTGCATCCTGGATATCGGCGGCCAGGATATGAAGTGTATTAAAATAAAGAACCAGACCGTAGACAGCGTGCAGCTAAATGAAGCATGTTCTTCCGGCTGCGGCTCTTTTATAGAAACTTTTGCAAAATCCCTGAATTACAGTGTACAGGACTTCGCAAAAGCCGCCCTTTTCGCAGAGCACCCCATAGATTTGGGAACCCGCTGCACGGTATTTATGAATTCCAAAGTAAAACAAGCGCAGAAAGAAGGCGCAGAAGTCCCTGATATTTCTGCCGGGCTTGCCTACTCTGTAATTAAGAATGCATTATATAAAGTAATCAAGGTTTCCGACGCCTCCGAGCTTGGACGGCATATCGTCGTACAGGGCGGTACCTTTTATAACGACGCCGTACTCCGAAGCTTTGAAAAAATCGCCGACTGCGAGGCCATTCGCCCGGACATTGCCGGAATTATGGGCGCTTTCGGTGCGGCATTGATTGCGCGGGAACGCTATACAGACGGCACGGAGAGCACTATGCTTTCCATCGATAAAATCAACCGCCTGGAATTTACCACCACTATGGCAAAATGCAAAGGCTGCACCAACCAGTGCCGTCTGACTATCAACCGCTTCACCGGAGGACGCCAGTTTATCAGCGGAAACCGCTGCGAACGCGGCATTGGGAAGGAAAAAAACAAAGAGAATATTCCGAATCTCTATGATTTCAAAAACAAGCTCCTATTCCGCCGGGAATCTCTGGAGATTGACGAAGCATCAAGGGGGGTAGTGGGAATTCCCCGTGTGCTCAACATGTACGAGAACTACCCGTTCTGGCACACCTTTTTTACAAAATTGAAATACCGGGTCATACTTTCTCCGCCTTCGAACCGCAAAATTTACGAGCTTGGAATTGAATCCATCCCCAGCGAATCGGAGTGCTATCCTGCCAAATTGGCTCATGGACATGTGACATGGCTGATTAAACATGGGATTCCCTTTATTTTTTACCCGTGCATCCCATATGAGAGAAATGAATTTCCGGATTCCAATAACCACTATAACTGTCCGATTGTCACCTCCTATGCAGAAAATATTAAAAACAACATTGACGAACTTCGGACAGAGAACATTGACTTCCGAAATCCATTCCTGGCGTTGACGAGCCTGGAAACTGCGTCAAAACAGTTAATAAAGGCTTTTCCTGAAATTCCGGCAGATGAAATCAAAGCTGCTGCAAAGGAAGGCTGGGAGGAAATGGACCGCTGCCGCCAGGCCGTTTATGACAAAGGACGGGAGACATTAAAATGGATGAAAGAAAACAAGCGCCGCGGGATTGTCCTGGCAGGACGTCCATATCATATTGACTCCGAAATCAACCACGGCATTCCCGAATTGATTAATTCCTATGGCCTGGCTGTGCTGACCGAAGACGCAGTCTCCGACCTAAATCCACCGGAACGGCCGCTGATCGTCATGGATCAGTGGATGTACCACAGCCGCCTTTACGCCGCGGCTAATTACGTAAAAACAGTAGAGAACCTGGAGCTGATTCAGCTCAACTCTTTCGGCTGCGGTCTGGATGCAGTCACAACTGACGCAGTCGGAGACATTCTTACAAAATCCGGCAAAATTTACACCTGCCTGAAAATTGATGAAGTCAACAACTTAGGGGCTGCCCGCATCCGCATCCGCTCTCTGATTGCCGCCATCCGTGTGCGCGACCAGAAACAGGTGCGCCGCAGTATCGCCCCTGCCAATATTACCCGTGTGGTATTTACGAAAGAAATGCGCAAGGATTATACAATCCTCTGCCCACAGATGACCCCCATCCATTTTGATTTAATTGAATCAGCCTTCAACGCTGCCGGCTATCATCTGGAGGTCCTTGGGAAAACAGATAACCGCAAAACTGTAGATGTAGGATTGAAATATGTAAACAATGATGCATGTTACCCCTCCCTGATTGTCGTTGGACAGATTATGGAGGCCATACAGTCCGGAAAATATGATTTAAACAAAACTGCCGTAGTGATTACCCAGACCGGGGGCGGCTGCCGCGCCAGCAATTATATTGGATTCATCCGGCGCGCTCTGGAAAAAGCAGGTTATCCGCAGATTCCGGTCATTTCCCTAAATTTAAGCGGACTGGAAAAGAATCCCGGATTCAAGATTTCCGCCGGGCTGGCAATGCGTGGGATTTATGGCCTGATATTTGGTGATATTTTCATGCGCTGCCTCTACCGTATGCGCCCTTATGAACAGAAAAAAGGCTCTGCTAACGCACTTTACGAAAAATGGAACGAAACGTGCAAGAGTTTCCTTTCCGGTAAAAATCCATCCTACAGTGAATTCAAAAAGCTCTGCCGCGGTATTATCCGGGAGTTTGATATGCTTCCGATTACCGATGTGAAAAAGCCGAAGGTCGGCATTGTAGGCGAAATCCTGGTAAAATTCCTGCCAGCCGCCAACAACTACCTGGTAGAGCTGCTGGAAGCGGAAGGCGCAGAAGCTGTCGTTCCTGATTTGACAGATTTCCTTCTCTACTGCTTCTACAACAACAACTTCAAAGCAGAAGAACTTGGCACGAAAAAGTCAACTGCAAGATTCAGTAACCTGGGTATCAAAGCGTTGGAAATGTTCCGCAAAACTGCTGCCGAGGAATTTAAAGCGAGCAGGCATTTTACACCCCCGGCACGCATTGAGGATTTAGCAAACTACGCAAAATCCATCGTTTCTCTGGGAAACCAGACCGGAGAAGGCTGGTTCCTTACCGGGGAAATGCTGGAGCTGATTCACTCCGGCACAAACAATATCGTGTGTACCCAGCCCTTCGGCTGCCTGCCTAATCATGTTGTCGGCAAAGGTGTAATTAAAGAACTGCGCCACCAATACCCGCTTTCCAACATCGTAGCTATAGACTATGACCCTGGCGCAAGTGAAGTCAATCAGCTGAACCGTATCAAGCTGATGCTCTCCACCGCCATGAAAAATCTAAAAGCAGAAGAAGAAAACAAGTAAACAAAACAGCCCTGCGTAGAAATCTTTTATGCCGGGCTGTTTCTCTTATTATTTCAAAAGGGATTATTTAATTTTATCATATAAACCATTTTCTTCCACATCACAGCCAAGTTTAGAAACTGCCAGCTTCCGCTCTTCGTAAACCGCCTTCAGCATCTCCGAATCTTTTGTAATTTTGGCAATTCTATCTAAACTCGCAATCTGATCTTTCAACATCCCATCATACTGTTTATCCGTCATACACATTCCTTCCTGTTCCACGATTCTCTCACCACCTTCCATCGGTGGTATTATACCACAACTCAAAATCTCTTTTCAATTTCCAATGTACTTTAAGATTTCTGCTTTCTTAAACTATTAATCTTTAAACCTCTTTTTATCTGGCATTCTGCTACAAAAATTTATCCTGATTTCCCGGAATCCCCACCGTTTTTCTCTTAATTTAAAATCGCCTGATTACCAGTATGATTCAACAGCTTTTCGAAAAGCTGAATCACGATTTATTTTACGACAACCCGCACCCGGCTCTTTACCCCATCCTCGCTGGCGTAAATATAGGCTTTCCCGGCGTCTTTCGCCGTAATACGCCCGTTTTTATCTACTTCCGCAACGCAGCTGTTTGAACTTGAAAAAGCAGGCTTATTTCCTGAGGAAACTTTCACATATACCGTTCTTTTCTCTCCAACAGACAGAGTAACTTCCTTCTCCTCAAACTGAACCGTCGGCTTTTTCACGGTTACTTCACAACTTTTCTTAACGCCGTCCACCGTCACGGTAATGATGGCTGTGCCGTTTTTCACCGCCGTCACTGTCCCATTGCTGTCCACAATAGCTACGCTTTTTTTACTGCTTTTCCACACCGGGACGCTTTTTGATGTAGACCGAACCTCCAGACGGAGTTTTTCTTTTCTATACAAAGAAGCTGACTTCCTGTTTAGGGTGAGCGTCGGCTTCTTCACAGTTACCATGCAGCTTGCCGACGTCTTATCCACCGTCGCAGTAATTTTTGCCGTACCCGGTTTCTTTGCTGTAATGTTTCCAAACTCATCGATTTCCGCCACGCTTTTTTTATTCGACTTAAATGTAATATCATGCCCTGTAGAAGAAACAGCAGTCAGCCTGGCGCTGCATCCATTTTCCAGGGAAATATGTTTTGCACTCAACGCAATCTGCGTCTTTTCCACGCGAATTGTACAGCTCGCTTCTCCGTTTCTGATTTTTGCTTTGATTTTCGCTGTCCCCGCTCTTTTTGCTGTAATTTTTCCATAAGTATTTACAGACGCTACCTTTGCATCGCTAGATTTAAACACAGGCTTTTTCCCATTAGACGTAACCGCCAAGAGATAGTATTCATCTCCTATCTTCAACGTCTTTGAACGCGCGCTTAAAACCACGAACTCTATATTCGATGCCGCTTTCGCCTTTATTACCGGATTCATAGAAGTAACTAGCATGGACACCATGCAGAATACAGCAAACGCTGCTTTTAAGATTTTCTTTTTTGATGACATAAGATTCCCCCATTCCATATGGTGAGAATCCCGGTATACAGCAGAATCGTTTCACAACTGTCCTGCCACAGAAATCAGGCATCACAAACTTTTTCAATTTGTGATGCCCGTATTGTAACATGTAACATCCTATTTGTAAAGATATTTTTTACTTTTTATTCTCTATCTGCCAGTCAACCGGTTCTATTCCATTTGCTTTCAGAAATTTATTTGCACGGCTAAACGGCCGGCTTCCAAAAAATCCCCTGTATGCGGACAGCGGACTGGGATGGGGCGCCTCCAAAATCAGGTGTCTGGAATTCGTGAGCATAGACTTTTTCATCTGTGCGGGACGCCCCCACAGGATAAACACGATTGGCCTGTCCTGCTCATTCAAAATGCGGATTGCCGCGTCCGTAAACTCTTCCCAGCCAATCCCTCGATGGGAATTCGCCTGGTGGGCACGCACGGTCAGAACCGTATTCAAAAGCAGCACCCCCTGATTTGCCCATTTTGTCAGGCAGCCATTATCCGGTATATAACATCCGCAGTCGTCATGGAGCTCCTTATAAATATTCACCAGCGACGGCGGAATCTCTACATCCGGCTTCACCGAGAAACAAAGCCCATGCGCCTGTCCGTCCCCATGATAAGGGTCCTGCCCCAGAATCACCACTTTCACATCCTTCAGCGGAGTAAACGCAAACGCATTAAAAATATCATCCGCCGGAGGGAAAATCAGCCTGTTCTGATACTCTTCATTGATTTTCTGGTAAAGCTTCTTATAATATGGTTTTCCAAATTCCGGCTTTAACGGTTCCAGCCAGTCGTTATTGATAGGCGGCATATCTATTATCCTCCCTTGTTCATCTCATCTGGTTTTGTCTGCGTAGCATATGCTGTGCCTTTTTATCTTTCATCCTTTTACATACGTACCGAAACGCCTCTGCCCTGCAGATATGATTTCACTTCCTTAATTTCCAGCTCCTTGTAATGAAACAAAGATGCTGCCAGCGCTGCGTCTGCCTTTCCTTCTGTCAACGCGTCATAAAAATGCTCCTTTGTGCCCGCTCCTCCTGACGCAATCACCGGGATCGAAACATTCTCTGCAATCGTCCTCGTCAGCTCCAAATCATACCCTGCTTTTGTTCCGTCGCAGTCCATACTGGTAAGCAAGATTTCCCCCGCCCCCATCCGGTCCGCTTCCATCGCCCATTCCACAGCGTCAATACCCACGTCAACACGTCCGCCGTTTTTGTAAATGTTCCAGCCTGTTCCGTCCTCGCGCCTTCTTGCGTCAATCGCAACCACTACGCACTGGCTTCCAAACTTGTCCGCTGCCTCACAAATCAGTTCCGGGCGGTTAATTGCTGAAGAATTAATCGAAATCTTATCCGCCCCTTCCCGCAGCAGCGCCCTGAAATCTTCAACCGTACGGATACCGCCGCCTACCGTAAAGGGAATAAACACCTTTTCCGCCACCTTGCGCACCATATCTACCACCGTCGCCCTGGCATCCGACGAAGCGGTAATATCCAGAAACACCAGCTCATCCGCCCCTGCCTTGTCATACGCCGCCGCAATCTCTACCGGGTCGCCCGCATCTCTCAGATTCACAAAATTCACGCCCTTTACCACACGCCCATTATGTACATCCAGACATGGAATAATTCTCTTCGTAAACATCTCAGCAGCCCTCCTTCGGAATTTCCGCAAAATTCTTCAATATCTGAAGTCCTGTATCGCTGCTCTTTTCCGGATGGAACTGACATGCAAACACATTATCCTTCTCCACCGACGCATGAATCTCAGTGCTGTACCAGGTAGAAGCCTTTACGATATCCTCTTCATCCGCCTTCAGATAATAGGAATGTACAAAATACACATACGGATTTTGCGGCAGCCCTTCAAAAAGATGCCCGCTATTTTTCAGCTCCAGAGAATTCCAGCCCATATGCGGTATTTTCAGCCCCTCATAAGCGGGAATCCGCAAAATCTCTCCCTTCAGGATTCCAAGACCTTTCACTCCCGGCGCCTCGTCGCTTCTCTCAAAGAGAAGCTGCAGCCCCAAACAGATCCCCAGAAACGGCGTTCCCTTTTCCACGACCTCGTAAATGACCTTATCCAGCCCAAATTCTCTCAGTTTCCCCATAGCGTCCCCAAAAGAACCTACCCCCGGAAGAATCACCTTGTCTGCCTCCAGAATCGTTTCCCTCTCCCTGGAAACCACCGCTTCCTCGCCCAGCCGGATCAGCGCTTTTTCTACGCTTTTCAGATTTCCTGCATCATAATCAATAATCGCTATCATTTTCTACTCCTATAAATCTGGTTTATCCTGCAAATACCGCCTCTTTAAAATATTGCCCAATCGTATAATTCGAATCCTTAAACCAGCCTTTCTTCCCTTTGGAATTCCTAATCTGAAAATAGAACGTCCCATTCTTTTTTATCATTTTGAGTCCTGTGACTTTTTCTCCTTTATGGACGCTGAAGCTTTTCTTATTTCCGCCCACCGAAGTGTAAGCAGCAATACTGCGGTTTGCCGTCCATTTCGTTTTTATCCAGCTCGTCGCTTTCAACACATAAGATTCGCCCATTCTGCTGACTTCATCCCCAGATATCTTATACGGAATATCCACATAAAATATCCCTGTCGCCATTCCAGTATCCATCCATCTAACCACCACTTTATTTGCGCCCACCTTTCGCAAATGGCCTCTCGCCCAGCCAGACAACAGTTTGTCCGTCTGCTCATATGATTCATTCCTTGTCAATCCAACCAAATCTCCAAGCTCTATGAATCTTCCATCCTTATACTCCAAAAGTTTCATATATTCATTATAGTCATTATTCGAACAATCTCTGAGGTAAAGCAACGTTCGTTTCGGGCTGACCCGGCACAAATTCACTTCCCAGGTAAATGCATATCTCCGAATTCTTTTTACAAGCTTCCCATCCACATACAGATTCAGTACCCCTGCATCGAAATCTATTCTTTTCGTATAGGTAAACTTCACCTTATGTTTCTCATTCCCTGTCAATCTCGTTGTGTATGTTCTTCCCACTTTTAACTTTTTCATCCTGGAAGCTGCTTCTGGCTTCATACAACTGCCCAAAAACATTATACAGAAAACTGCCAGCAGAAACAAACCTTTCCCAACATTCACTTTTTTCTTCATACCCTTTTCTCCTCCTGTTCCGTCAAGAGTTTCACAGACGACATTGTAACTGACAGGCTCCGCTCCCGGATCTCAGGCGTCAGCTGGGCAAATTCACTGTGTACCCGTACAAGCCTTGCCTTCTGATTAAAATAAGCAATTTTCTCGAAGGGGAACCGTATCACGGAAGGATATGCAAAGCCTACGCCAAGCTCCAGAATACATAGCTTATGATTCAACGTATTCTGCAGCCATTTTGTATAAACTTCCCATTGGGGCAGATACATAGACTCATCGTACTCCTCATCTGTAACTACATTTCCGGCAGCATCACTCCCGCATGGCGCTACAATCCTCTCTTTTGCGAGCCGTGACTCATAAATCAAATCATCTGTCTGCAGAGTGACGATAAAATAGCCCTTTCCCTTTAAAAGCCCGGCCAATGTTTCATATGCCTCTATCACTTGTTCCCTCCCCGCCTGTTTTATGGAAAATTCCTCACCGATTCCCACCAGAATCAACTCGGCGGCATCTACATATTCTCGTATTTCCTCCAGCATATTCTCTCCTTCTGGCCTGCTTTTCCCTGAACTTTTTTGCTGTATGTCTTATGCGGCTTCTATTCTCTTGCCCACGCCGGCACATTTCCCCTACAGTATATGTCTATGCTATTCCTCTGCCAGCTTCTGTCCCATCAATACGCCCATAACAGACGCCATCATCAGCCCTCTGGTCCATCCGCTGGAATCCCCCAGGCAATGCAGCCCATCCACATTTGTATTAAAATCCTTATCCATTTTAACACGATTGCTATAAAACTTCAATTCCGGGGAGTATAAAAGTGTCTCCTCTGCTGCAAATCCCGGTACCACTTCATCTACCGCCTGAATAAAATTAATGATATTCAGCATCGCACGGTATGGCATGGCCGCTGTAATATCCCCCGCCTCCGCGTCCGGAAGGCTCGGCTTTACATTTGAACGCAGAAGCTCTTTCGGCCAGGTACGTTTCCCATCCAGAATATCACCGTAACGCTGCACTAAAATATGTCCTGCACCCAGCATATTCGTCAATTCCCCTACTTTCTGCGCATATTCAATCGGCTGATTAAAAGGTTCGCTGAACTTATGGGAACTGAGAATCGCCAGATTTGTATTATGTGATTTCAACTCTTTGTAAGAGTGGCCATTTACTACTGCCAGATTATTGTCATAATTCTCCTGACTTACAAAACCGCCCGGATTCTGGCAAAATGTCCGCACCTTATCTTTAAATGGTTTCGGATAGCCGATTAGCTTCGATTCATACAGCACATTATTGACACGTTCCATAATCTCATTGCGCACTTCCACCCGGACGCCGATATCCACCGTACCCGGCCCATGAGCAATATCGTACTTTGCGCACAGTTTTTCCAGCCAGTCCGCGCCGCGCCGCCCGGCTGCTATTACCGTATGGCATCCGTAAATTTCCCTCGTTTCCCCGTCTTTTTCAATCACAACACCTTGACACTGGGCATCTTCTAGCAAAATATTCAAACAGTTCCACCCAAACAGAAGCTCCACGCCCCTGTCTCTCAGTTCATCCTCAATCGCCCGATAAATAATCTGTGCTTTCTCCGTTCCCAGATGCCTGATAGGACAATCTACCAGCTTCAGACCTGCCCCGATTGCACGCCGCCTGATTTCTTTTACTTCTTCATTCTGCTCTGCCCCCTCCACATGGGCATCCGCTCCAAACTCCAAATAAATCTTATCGGTATAGTCAATCATTTCCTGCGCAAGCTCTTCCCCAATCAGCTCCGGCAGCTCACCTCCCACCTCATAACTCAGAGAAAGCTTTCCGTCCGAAAACGCTCCCGCACCTGAAAATCCTGTTGTTATATGGCAATATGGCTTACAGTTCAGGCACCTTTTTGTCTTACTTTTGGGACAGCGGCGTTCCTCAATCGGCCGCCCTTTTTCCACTATCACGATTCTGCTTTCCGGTTTTTTCCGGATAAGCTCCAATGCGGTAAAAATTCCCGCCGGCCCTGCCCCGACAATCACTGCATCATATTCTTTCATACATTTACCTCCAAAATTCATTTTTGTTTGCCGCTCTGCAGACAATTTAAATCTTGATAGAAAAAAACTGCCCGCAGTCTGTCATATATTCCCTTTGCTGAGATATATAGTCAACTGTTAGGCAGTTGGTAGAAACATTCATCCATATCATGAACTTATATATACCTTTTCTATTTTAAACCATAATTTTACTCCTTACAAGCCCCTTTTCGCATTTCCTTATCCTTTTCTACAAAAACTGCAAACTGCCTGTACGCATAGCCTCTATATTTTCCGGTATCGACTCATAAAAAGGTATCCCTTCTATTTCATGATAGTTACCGGAAATTTCATAATACATTTCTTCTGAAATCTTATTTTCCTCATTCCCGTCCCGGTCATGATAAAAATAAATTTCCCCTGTCTCTATATTTCCATGCATAGAAATACTTTCTACTATCTCAAGCTCTGCGCCATACTCTGGAAGCCGATGATAATCCTCCATAGAATCAACTGCGCTGCCCGAAGAAAGGTCTTTAATAATTCCTCCTTCGCAGATAATACATGTACCCGCCCGATAACCAATATCATCCATCAAACGAACGCTTCCCCCGTCTTTCCATGTATAGACGTCATATATAAACAACTCTGATGCATCTTCACCTGAATGCATCCCAATAAAAAGCTCTGGTATACCGTCCGCATTCAAATCATACAGATGAAATCCTGAGAATTCCGCTTCTTGATAAGAAACCGCCAGATAAAATTCCAAGTTCATATCTTCTGGAATTTCTTCCGGCACTCCACTGCTTTTCACCTGTTCATATACACTTTGATACTTTTCCAGCAGTTCTGCATAATCCTTATACATTTGCTGATTCAATATACTCTCCGTTTCTGATGCCGTGCTTTCCGTTTCCGGCGATTCTTCTTTTGTTTCTATTGCTGCTGTTTCCATTGATATTCCTTCCGTCTCGCCCTCAACGCTCCCCGTCTCAGAAATGCAGTTCTCACTCTCATAGACAATATCCTCTGATTCTTTCCTGAATTCTGACTCTCCCCCGCTTCCCCCACATCCCTCTAAAGTTCCTGCAAGAGCCAGAAAGCTAATAACTAATATCAAATAACTCTTTATTCTTTTCATAACTATACCTCTTCCAAATATATATTTTTATATAACAAAAACATCGGTATAATACCGATGTCCATTCTTTATATACCCTCAAAACCACATACAGTATAACATATTCTTTAAGACATTTCAACCGGAAAACCATCTGACTTGATCTCTTTTCTTCTGGTCGTTTCCTTCCGCTTCTTTAACAGAAGTTTGAAGTCGCTCTGCTCCTTCAAAC
>NZ_CALPCM010000034.1:0-30904 GCF_943193015.1 Hominisplanchenecus murintestinalis | reverse complement strand
CTCAGTCATGGATGGTCTCTCTCAAGACCTTGTCTTCATGAACTTTCAAGGTTGTTTCACTGTTCAATTATCAATGTACTGCTTTGTCTTTTTTATCAGACGCAACTCTGATAGAATATCATGTTTCAATCACTTTGTCAATACCTTTTTTATATTTTTTTGTGATTATTATTTGTATCATTTTCTATTGCTTATTGCTTATTGCTTTCTTAATGATACGGAGAAGGAGGGATTTGAACCCTCGCACCGCGCGAACGGTCTACACCCTTAGCAGGGGCGCCTCTTCAGCCACTTGAGTACTTCTCCACATGCCTATCTCTATCTTTTATGCTATTTTCTACATCACTGTTTTCCTGTGACGCACGTATTATTATATTCGAGATTATTTCATTTGTCAATTACTTTTTTACTTTTTTTTGCCACTTTTTTATCAGCTTATGAAAAAGCCCTCCAAAACAGTGTAATTCCGCATTACATCAGTCTGGAAGGCTTTATAAATCAATTTATTAGATGTCTTTTCTTTCTTATGATTCCTAAGATTAGGACAGATGATGCCATAAGGCACACCCAAAATGGGATATTTGTAGTATCACCCGTTTTTGCCGCTTTCTGCAAATCTACCTGCTGGGTCTGCGTTTGCGTCTGAGTTTGTGTTTGAGTCTGCGTTTGCGTCTGGCTTTCTGTCTCTGTATCTTCATCGTCTTCATATGCTGTCGCCTGAATTGGCGGTTCATTCAGTTTGATATCATATCCTGAATTGCCTTTCAATTCCGTAGTTCCGCTTTTTAAGCTGGTAACCTCCAGCTTTAAATTAAAGATATCTCCTGTTTTAGCCGGATTTTTTAATGCAAATCCAAGATCCAGAACTACGCCTTTCATCGTCTGTGGAGTACTATTCCCTGCTTTCAGAGTCATTGTTACTTTTCCGTTACTGTCTGACGCACTATATTGGAATCCTTCTTTTGTATCCTCATCATACAGGATATCTCCCGCATCTGAATAATCCGAATCATAGCTCATCTTTGTACTGTCATAAGTCAGACTGAAAACTGCCTCCGAAATCTTAATATCATCCGGGCAGGTCATCTCATATGTCACATAAAGATCTTCATCATCTTCTTCTAATCCTTCAGGAGCATCCAGTGTAAGAGATATTTCTTTTTTTGCTGTCGTACTGCTTCCGCTACCTGTACCAGACAAATTTTCTGAACTCTTTGATTCACTTGAACTTTCTGACTGAATCGTTGTCTGACGGTTTGTACTGGGAGTTGTTGTTTCTGATTCTTTATTAATATACGGATTATCTATTTTATTCAGACCCGTGCCCGGCGTTGTACCCTGCTGTGCCGACATCAGAGAATTTGCGAAAAGTCCTCCCGGCAGCACGCCATTGATGCCCAGGGATGTGTTTAATTTTTCTACTTCTTTTTTCAGAAACTCATCTATCTTCTTTTGATAATCTGCATATTCTTTTTCTAACTCAAGGTTCTTCATGGCTTCTGAAAAACTTTCTTCTGACTTTTCATTCATGGAAATGACTGCTTTTACATTTTCCTGTCCTCTAAATGCCAGCTCATCTTCCAGAATAATTCCATTCATCACTATAACTGCATTCTCAGCAAAGGCAGCCAGTTTTTCCGCCTGCTTTTTAGCCTCTTCTGCCAATACAGTATTCTGTTCCGTTTCCTGTTCTGTCTGCATTTCTGATTCCTGCGTTTCTGTATTCATCTCTGTCTCTTCCGGAAGTATAATCTCTCCGGCGCCTTCCAGGACAGTTTCCAAATCAAGGCTTTCTGTTTCTGCCTCTGTTTCTTTATCCTGCACCCAGTAATTCTTCGGCTGAAAGAGAATAACTGCTGTTTCCTCTATTTTTTCTTCTGAAAGATTCTCCAGTTCCTGCAGTGTAATTTCTTCTATTTCCTGCTGCTCGTCTAAAGCGTAAAAATGTATTTCCACATCGCTTTCTTTTATATCTTTTGTTTCACTGTCTATTTCTGTTTCTATGCTTGTCTCTGTATTTATTTCTGTCCCGGTCTCTGTTTCTGTAATCTGCTCTGTCTCGCTTTCTGTTTCCTTCTGTGTTTCTGTCTGGCTTTCTGTCTCTTCTGAATCTTCTGAATCATGTGTTGTTGCTTCTGTTACACTTTCCTCATCATCAAATATCACGATTTCCCCTGCAAATGCAGTGGACTGAAAGGACAATGCGAAAGCCAGCCCTGCAACAGCGAACTTCTTCCATCCCCATTTTTTCATACTGCTCATCTCCTCTGCTGATAAAGCTCATCGTTTACTGGTTTCTATCTTCAGCTATTCTGCAAGATACACCTCTGAATATTGTACGCCGAAGTTTAATGCGTCCTGATGGCTGTTTTTATAAATATCTACATGTCCGTAAGGAGTTCCTCTGTCCTCTACTGTATAAACATTCCCTCCTATCACCAGTTTCGTTCCAAAAGGCACGCCTCCCATGGCAATTGTCCTTCCCTCTGCCGGCATAGCGCCGCTGGCTGTAGGACCTCCTGACCATACGCCGCAGCATACGGGACAAGCACAATAAGAAGTCAGCTTAAAGTTTCCAAGGTATTTTCCATATGTATATCCTGAGGTCGTATATTGTGTATAGACATCTGCTTTTCCTTCTGCTTTCAGACTTTCCAAAATCTCTGTGTCCTCGTCAGATATGATTCTTACAGCCCATACTGCATTGTTGTAGTTTACTGTACTGTGAACAATTCCTGTAGCGCTGCTCTGCGCTTCTATGGTTCTTCCATCGCCAAGGCTCATAACCACATGGTATATCTCACCATTCCTCATATAGAAAATCAAATCTCCAGGCGCTGCATCCTGCACTGGAATCTTTATCCCCGCATAAGCCTGATCCTGTGCTACTCTTGGCAGGCTGTATCCAAATTCTGAATAGATACTCTGTACAAATCCAGAGCAGTCCGCGCCGTTTGTCAGGCTTGTACCTCCCCACACATAAGGGTTTCCAATAAACTGCTCCGCAAAATCTATCATGGCAGAGCGGATAAGCCCGGAAACAGAAGCTTCTTTCACAGAAGTCAGTGTATAATAACACGCCTTATTTTTTTCAGGGGAAATCTTCTCCTCTGCCTGTTCCAGATTTTCTTCTCCTTCTTCAAAAACATGTCTCTTCGCTTCCCTCCCCCTCATGAGAAGCTCTGCTTTTATAAATCCACGCACATCGCCGGACTCTACATACACCCATTCTTCGCTGGAATCTGCCAGAATATAACAGATACCGCCTTCCTTAAGAGTTCCGACTGCAGACGGCTGTTCTGTTTCATCCTCTAAAACTGCATCTGTCTCTTCTGATTCTTCTGTCTCACCCTGAACTTCGGTATCCGGCTCTTCCTCCTCTGTTTCTTCCGGAACGCTCTCAAGAATCTCCAAATCTTCTAATGCAACGGCATATTTTTTCTTAATAACTGTCTCATAAGCAGTTACTTTTTTGTAAGTAAGAGCTTCATTATCTACAGCGTCAATCAACTCTTCCGCTACTTCCAGTTTTTCTTCACCTTTGCTTTTTACATATCTCTCTGCTGATTTTCCTGTCAACAGTCCATCTGACTTCACAAATCCCCGAACTTTGCCGGATTCTGCGTAAATCCATCCGTCCTCTTCTTCCGACAGTATGTAAATTAAGCCCTTTCTTCCGATACTTCCTACTACGATGGATTCCTCATCTTTTTCCTCATAAAAAGAAATATCTTTCTTTTTCGAAAGTGCATAGTTCTTCTCTATCTTCATAAAACGGAATGTGCTTTCGGCTTTCGGCGGAGTTACCGGCTGCTGAATCGAAAGAATCTGTTCTTCTGTGTCTTGATTGTCATCATCTTCAAGAATCACTTCTGCTCCGCTTTCCGATTCTGTTTCAAGCTGCTCCACAGACTCACCGTGCTCTGCAGCTTCTTCTGGAATTTCCACGACTTCTACAGCCTGTTCCGATTCAGGTGCTGCCAAGACGTTCCCCGACATCAGAAATGACACTGCCAACGCTGTAGGAAACAACATTCTTAACATCTTGTATTTCATTAATTACCTACTCCTCCTGCTTTGCTCCCGTTTGGCCAGATACAAATATAAAAAATCTTCTGTTTGATTTTCTATATTTGTGCGCAGCCAAACTATGGCTCTATTTTACCAAAATATTAAATTTGTGTACAGGGAAATTTCTTAAGTTTCACTGAATTTTCGCAATTATTTAAAGAAACCTTTTTACAATATAGGAATTTGCTTCCATTTCCTCCTTATCTTCCAGAGGGGCTAATATAATTTTTTCCTTATATTTCCTTTCAAGCGCCCGCTCTATCAAATAATCGCACACCTGGGGATTCTTAGGCAGAAGCGGCCCATGAAGATATGTGCCGATTACATTTTTATAGATAACTCCTTCATAACCAGATTCCCCATCGTTTCCTGAACCATAGAGAACTTTTCCAAATGCTTTATTATTTCCGATTTTCGTCCTGCCCCCATGATTCTCAAACCCAACGACAGGCATATCAAAAAGCTCGCTTTTCAGCACAATATTGTCAATCAGACGTCCCGGTTTCTGCTCTGTATATATATCCACAAGATGAAGCCCTTCCATTTTTCCCTGGTCTGTTTGGTAATAATGTCCCAAAAGCTGATAACCACCGCACACGGCGATTACCACACCATCACTCTCTACATAAGCTTCAAAATCTTCTCTAATTTCCTGCAGTCTCTGGCATACAATCATCTGTTCCCTGTCAGACCCTCCTCCTAAGAGAACAATATCAAGCTTTGAAAAATTAACTTTATCTTCAAGTCCATACTCTATCGTTTCCGCATCAATTCCCCGCCATTCACAGCGCTTCATTATACACTGGATATTCCCCCTATCGCCATAAAGATTCAGGAGATCAGGATAAAGATGCCCAACTACTATTTTCCTGTTCATCTCATTTCCCCCTCTATCTTCTTTAAAATATTATGAGTATCATACAGAGCTGTATAATTTACCAGTACATACAGATTCCCTGCGCCATGGGCAATTCTGTCACGGATGGCTTCTTCCACATCCGGTTCAAGCCTGGAAGCAATGCCCACATATTTTAAGCGCAGCCTCATATCCTGGCAGCGGATTCCACTCACAGTAATCGAAATAGTATTTATATCTTTAAATCTTTCAAAATCCACATCCCATAGCCAGGAAATGTCTGTTCCATCCTGGCTGTTATCATTAATCAAAACAATAATATCCTTTTTCCGGTTATCTTCCATGACTGCAGAAATATTTTGGTTAAATCCCGCCGGGTTTTTTGCCAGGTTCAGTACTATTTCGGTATCCCCAATGCGAAATTCTTCCATACGTCCATTCTGGGGATTGTACTCAGCCAGCACTTTATTATAATTTTTAAGCGCCAGACCCGCTGTTTTTCCTGCGGCATAGGCCGCAAGTATATTGTAAATGTTATAAAATCCACGATAGTTCGCTGAAATTTGAAAGTTATCCACAGTAAAGCCAAGTTTTCCACCGCATAAAATGTTTTTTGCATTAAAATCAAGCCAGGGACGTTTAAAACCGCACTTTGGACATTCATAATCCCCAAGCTGACTGTAATGATAAAAATGATAAATGAGCCTTTCTCCGCATCGTTTACAAAATCTTCCTTCCCGAATTTCCCTCGCATTTTCTTCCCTGAAATACCTATCCCCAATTCCAAAGAATACATGGGCATTACCGCTATCCTTTGCCAGATACGCAGATAAAGCGTCGTCTCCGTTTACGATTACTTTCATATCCGGAGCCATCTGCATGGCTTTCTTTAAGAGGTTCATCGTAATATCAATTTCGCCATAGCGATCCAGCTGATCCCGGAACAGATTTGTTAAAACCATAAAATCCGGCTTAAAATAAGGGAATACGCGGACTGTCGATGCCTCGTCAATCTCAATGCAGGCATAATCTGCATCCAGCTTTCCATTCCATTTCGCAGACAGAACAAAAGCAGATACTACGCCGTTAAGCATATTGGAACCTGTGTGGTTGCACACCACTTTTTTCCCCTCTGCCCGGATTGCTGAGCAGAGGAGATTGTTTGTAGTAGTCTTTCCGTTTGTGCCGCAAGTAACAAAAATTCCTTCCCTTACCTGCGAAGCGAGCTCTGCCAGAATAGACGGATCCAGTTTCATCGCAATCTTCCCCGCCAGGGTTACCCCCTGTTTTCCTGCCGCCTGACATGCTGTTTTAATTATCTTTGCAGTATTTACTGCGAGTATCCGTCTTATCCCCATAATCTTTATACCATTTCTTCTTCTTTGTTTTCAGGAAGTTCTTCTTCTATCTGCCCTGAAGATTCCCTTACCTTCGCAATACTTGCTACAAATTCGCCTTCGCTTAAGTTCATCAGCCTTACTCCTGAAGTCACACGCCCCTGGATAGAAATATCTTTACACATCATCCGGATCAAAATTCCCCCGGTATTAATAATCATGATTTGATTGTCCAGGTTGACCGCTTTTACGCCTATGACATTTCCTGTCTTTTCCATGATTTTGTAGCATTTTACGCCTTTTCCTCCCCGGTTCTGAGGACTGAATTCCTCAATCCGGGTTAATTTTCCCATGCCTTTTTCCGACGCAATCAGAAGATATTCTCCCTGAACGTCAAGCTGCATACCTATCACTTCATCTCCGTCCGTCAGGTTCATACCGATAACTCCCATAGACACACGACCTGTACTTCTCACGTCTGTCTCGCGGAACCGGATGCATTGTCCATACTTCGTTACCAGGAATATATCTTTCTGATTATCCGTCGTCTTTACTTCGATCAGCTCATCATCGCTGCGAAGATTAATCGCCCCCAATCCCGTCTTCCTTACATTTGCATAATCCGTAATCGGCGTTTTCTTTACGATTCCCCGTTTTGTTGCCATGAAGAGATATTTTCCCTCACTGTATTCCTCAATTGGAATAATAGCCGTCACTTTTTCCTCCGGCATAAGCTGGAGAAGGTTAATCACCGCCGTTCCCCTGGCAGTCCGGCCCGCCTCGGGGATTTCATACGCTTTCAGCCGGTATACCTTACCTGTATTTGTAAAGAACATCATGTAATGATGGGTATTTGTCATCAGCAGTTCTTCAATATAGTCATTATCTACCGTCTGCATCCCTTTGATGCCGCGGCCGCCGCGGCTCTGGCTCTTGAAGTTGTCAATCGTCATACGCTTGATATACCCCAGCCTTGTCATGGCAATAATCACATTTTCTTTCGGGATTAAGTCTTCCATCGAAATATCAAAAGCGTCAAATCCTATAGAAGTCCTTCTTTCATCTCCGTACTTTTCAGCAATCAAGGTGATTTCCTCTTTTATGACGCCTAAAAGCAGCTTCTTATCTGCCAGGATAGCTTTCAACTCCTTGATTTTCTCCATCAGTTCTTTAAATTCATTTTCAAGTTTCTCACGCTCCAAACCTGTAAGGGCCCTGAGGCGCATATCTACAATCGCCTGGGACTGCACTTCACTCAGCCCAAATCTTTCCATCAAGCCTTCCTTGGCAATCTGCGTAGTCTTTGACGCACGGATAATGCGGATAACCTCATCAATATTATCAAGAGCAATTAGCAATCCCTGTAAGATATGTGCCCTTTCTTCCGCTTTGTTCAGCTCATACTGGGTCCTCCGGGTAACGACCTCTTCCTGATGCACGATATAATGATGCAGCATTTCGATAAGTCCCATGACACGCGGCTCATTATTTACCAGAGCCAGCATAATCACACCAAACGTATCCTGCAGCTGCGTATGTTTAAAAAGCTGATTCAATATCACATTCGCATTTACATCACGGCGCAGCTCAATATTGATACGCATTCCTTCACGGCTGGACTCATCCGTAATCGCTGTAATGCCATCAATCCGTTTATCTCTGACCAGTTCTGCCATTTTCTCTATAAGCCTTGCCTTATTTACCATGTAAGGAAGTTCTGAAACCAGGATACGGCTCTTTCCGTTTTCCATTGTTTCTATTTCTGTTACCGCACGCACCCGGATTTTCCCCCGTCCTGTGCGGTATGCCTGCTCGATGCCCCTGGTTCCGAGAATAGTAGCCCCAGTTGGAAAATCAGGTCCTTTTACAATAGGCAGTATTTCCTCCAGCGTCGTTTCTCTATCTTCTTCAATACGGTTGTCAATCATTTTAACTACCGCGCTTACTATTTCCCGCAGATTATGGGGCGGAATATTAGTAGCCATCCCCACTGCGATTCCCGTAGTTCCATTTACCAGAAGGTTCGGATATCTGGAAGGCAGTACCGTCGGCTCTTTTTCTGTCTCATCAAAGTTTGGGGTGAAATCTACGGTATTCTTATTAATATCTGCCAGCATTTCCATGGAAATCTTACTCAGGCGCGCCTCTGTATAACGCATCGCTGCAGCGCCGTCCCCGTCCACGGAACCGAAATTCCCGTGACCGTCTACCAGAGGATATCTGGTAGACCACTCCTGCGCCATATTTACCAATGCGCCATAGATAGAGCTGTCCCCATGCGGATGATACTTACCCATGGTATCACCGACGATACGTGCACATTTCCTATGGGGCTTATCAGGCCCATTGTTCAACTCTATCATAGAATACAGCACACGTCTCTGCACAGGTTTCAGTCCGTCTCTCACATCAGGAAGCGCCCTGGTAGCGATTACGCTCATGGCATAATCAATATAAGACTTCTCCATAGTTTCTTTCAGATCCACCTCATGTACTTTATCAAAAATATTGTCTTCCAACGGCTTCTCCTCCTAACCTAAATATCCAGATTCTGGACATACTTTGCATTTTCCTCTATAAATTCTCTTCTTGGCTCCACCTGGTCACCCATCAGCGTAGTAAAAGTCAAATCCAGTTCAGAGGAAGCTTCTTCATCCATCGTCACCTTGAGGAGAACTCTTCTCTCCGGATCCATTGTCGTTTCCCATAGCTGATCTGCATCCATTTCTCCAAGTCCTTTATAACGCTGTATTTTATTACTCTGGTCACGTCCTACTTCATCCAGGATAGCGCTTAGCTCATCGTCATCATAGGCATACCATACTTTTTTATTTTTTTCCAGTTTAAATAACGGCGGCTGTGCCAGATAAACATGCCCCTCTTTAATCAAATCCGGCATAAACCGATACAGGAATGTAAGGAGCAGCGTACTGATATGTGCGCCGTCCACGTCCGCATCCGTCATGATAATAATCTTATCATAACGCAATTTTGATATATCAAAATCTTCATGGATTCCTGTACCAAACGCAGTAATCATCGCCTTTATCTCTGCATTTGCATAGATTTTATCCAGCCTTGCTTTTTCTACATTCAATATTTTTCCCCTGAGAGGAAGAATCGCCTGGGTAGCGCGGCTCCTGGCTGTCTTTGCAGAACCGCCTGCGGAATCGCCCTCTACGATATAGATTTCGCAGTTTTTCGGGTCTTTATCTGAGCAGTCTGCCAGCTTTCCGGGAAGCGCCATACCGTCGAGAGCGGATTTTCTTCTCGTCAGATCCCGCGCCTTTCTCGCTGCATCCCTCGCTCTCTGTGCCATAATAGATTTCTCCAGTATTACTTTTGCCACCTGGGGATGCTGCTCCAGATAAATCATAAGCTGTTCAGATACAATGTTATCCACTGCGCCTCTTGCTTCACTGTTGCCCAGCTTCTGCTTTGTCTGCCCTTCAAACTGAGGCTCTTCAAGTTTTACGCTGACAATTGCAGTCAGGCCTTCACGGATATCCTCTCCGGAAAGACTTTCTGTTTCTTTTATCAGTTTATTTAGTTTTGCATAAGTATTAAAAGTTTTCGTAAGTGCATTTTTAAATCCTGTCAAATGCGTTCCGCCTTCCGGCGTTGTGATATTATTTACGAAACTATAGCATCCTTCATTATATCCATCATTGTGCTGCATTGCTACTTCTACATACACGTTATCTTTCATGCCTTCAGCGTAGACAACATCAGGATAAATGGGAGTTTTCCCTTTATTCAGGTAAGTAACAAACTCTTTAATTCCTCCCTCATAATGAAACGTCTTTTCTACCGGTTCTTTATTTCTGTCATCCCTAAGGACTATTTTAATATTTTTCGTCAGGAAAGCCATTTCCCTCAGACGGTGTTTTAAAGTATTAAAATCAAATACAGTCTCTTCAAAAATCTCCTTATCGGGCAGGAAACTAACAGTTGTTCCTGTTTTTTCCAAAGGGCATTCTCCTATAACTTTCAGTTTATAGGAGACATTTCCTCTCTCATATCTCTGCCTGTAAATCTTTCCTTCACTGTAAATCGTTACTTCCAGCCATTCAGAAAGAGCATTTACTACAGAGGCGCCTACTCCATGCAAACCGCCGGATACCTTATATCCGCCTCCGCCGAACTTTCCTCCCGCATGGAGAATTGTAAATACAACCTCCACTGCCGGAAGCCCTGATTTATGGTTGATACCCACCGGAATCCCGCGCCCATTATCAATCACAGTAATAGAATTATCAGAATTAATTATAACTTTTATCGTATTACAGTACCCTGCAAGCGCCTCATCCACGGAATTATCTACAATCTCGTACACCAGATGGTGAAGCCCTCTGATAGAGGTACTCCCAATATACATACCCGGTCTTTTCCTTACGGCTTCCAGCCCTTCCAGAATCTGTATCTGGTCCGCGCCATATTCTTGAATCTGCTCTTTATCCATATTTTCCCTTTCTGACATATTCTCTGCTATTTCAAATGTTCCTCAGCTTTGCCTTCCTCCACATAAAAAACCTTATTGATTTCAAACCTGTTCGCAATGAAATCATCCAGTCCTGTACAGGTAATCAAAGTCTGTATATCATAGATGCTGTCCAAAAGATAACTTTGCCTTCTGCTATCTAACTCAGATAACACATCATCCAAAAGCAAAACGGGAGTATCTTTAATTTCCCGCCTTACAAAATCTATTTCTGCCAGTTTCAGCGATAAGGCTACCGTCCTCTGCTGCCCCTGAGAACCAAACTTCCGTATGTCAATATTCCCTGCCATAAAACTCAAATCATCCCTATGTGGACCAGAAAAAGTCATTTTAAACTTTTTATCCCTTTCACGGTTTTTTTTCAGAATCTCTAAAAACTGCTCCGGCTCTACACTTTTTTCATAACGGATAGAAAGTTCTTCTTTATTTCCGGAAAGTTTTGCATGGACTCTTTTTGCTATACCGTCTAATACTTTTACAAAATTCTCCCTGTCACGGATAATTTTCTGCCCATAGGAAACCATCTGTTCATCCCAAAGTTCAAGCATTTCTTCATATTCCGGGTGGTAATATAAATCTTTCAACAGTTTGTTCCGCTGGTTGACGGCTTTATTATAGTTTGAGAGATTATAAAGATAAATCTTATTGAGCTGGCATAATTCAAGATCAATAAATCTCCTGCGTTCTCCCGGCCCGTTTTTTATAATGTTTAAATCCTCCGGCGAAAAAAATACAAAGTTCCCAATACCCAGAAGTTCGCCTGCCTTTCGGATTGGAACTCCATTTATAGCAATTCCTTTGGCTTTATTTTTTTTCAAATGCATATCTATCATATAAGAGCTTTCATTTTTGCTCAAATGCATTCTTATGTGAGATTCATCCCGGTGAAACTGTATAATATCTTTATCCCTGCTTCCTCTGTGGGATTTTGTAGTGCCGCACAAATATACTGCCTCCAGGATATTTGTTTTCCCCTGTGCATTATTTCCATAAAAAATATTTGTGCCGCTGTCAAACTTCAGTTTCAGGGAATTATAATTCCTGAAATTTTCAAGCTGAATCGATTCAATAATCATTTTGGAACCTTATTTCTCAATCGTAAGTATCTTATTTCCAAAAGCAACCACATCTCCAGCGTAAAGCTTTTTCCCTCTCTGCTGTTCTATCGCACCATTTACATTCACATGACCATTTTGTATAACAATTTTGGCTTCCACACCTGAATCCACCCAGCCGGCAGCTTTCAATGCCTGACCCAGTTTGATATATTCATCCCTCAATTTGAGTTTTTCCATTTTTTCCCCTTTCTAACGCACCTGCTGCATTATTTTGATAAATTTGGAAATCCATCTTTTTAAATAGCGAGAATCTATGTATTCTCACGCCATAAAATTCACTGGCAGAATCAGATAAATATACGTCTGTGCATCATCGCGGATAAAGCATGGCGCTTTTGAATTTACCAGATAAATAGTAATTATTTCATCATCAATAACCCGAAGGGCATCCATCAGGAATTTAGGATTGAATCCAATCATAATATCCCTGCCTTCTTTGGAAATATCAATTTCTTCATTCATGGAGCCTATCGTTGAATGAATCTTAAGTTCCATTCCCTGATCGTCAATATTCATAATAATAGGTTTTTTATCACTTTCATTCACTAATAAAATAGCTCTGTCTATACAATTTAACAGTTCTTTCTTATTTATTTGAATTTTTGTTTCGTAATCGCTGGAAAGCATCTGGTCAATGCGGAAATATTCCCCTTCTATCAAACGGGAAACTACTACAGTATTATCAAATTCAAATACAATATGATTGTCTGTAAAGAAAAGACTCACTTCATCCTGCGTTTCACCGGATAATATTTTACTTACTTCTATCAGGGTTTTTCCCGGAACGACAACTTTTTTGTCAAGATAACTGTTTTTTAATTCTATTTTGCGTATAGAAATACGATGTCCGTCCAACGAAACTACTTTTAATATATTATTGTTAATCTCAAAGAGTTCTCCTGTCATCATCCGGTTTGTATCATTTGGTGCAATGGAAAAAATTGTCTGCCGAATGATTTCTTTTAAAGTAAACTGTGAGATTGTAATAGAATCGTTTTTTTCTACAAAGGGAAGATAAGAAAAATCATCCCCTGATTTCCCTGAAATATTGAACTTTGCTTTTTCACAGGTAATGACTGCCTGAAGTTTATCGTCTGTTGTGATGGTAACTTCATTATCAGGAAGCTTACGTACAATTTCAGAAAAAATCTTAGCATCCAGGGCAATAATACCTTTCTCTAAGATATCACCTTCAACTTTTGTCTCAATTCCAAGTTCCATGTCGTTGGAAGTGAACTTGATTTCATTTGCAGACGCGTCAATCAGGATGCATTCGAGAATCGGCATGGTTGTCTTTGAGGGGACTGCTTTCATAACAATATTTACGCTTTTTTGTAAATTACTTTTTGAACATATGATTTTCATGTTGACAACTCCTTCTGCTTTGCTGAATAAAAAATGAAAAGAAAATCCGTAATAATAGCCGTAGGGGCTGTTGATTTGTGGAAAACCTCCGGATTGTCCGTAAAATAAGGGATTTCCATCCGGGAAAGTATGTGAAAAACAGAAAGAAA
Source organism: Hominisplanchenecus murintestinalis (assembly GCF_943193015.1). Classification (NCBI taxonomy): domain Bacteria; kingdom Bacillati; phylum Bacillota; class Clostridia; order Lachnospirales; family Lachnospiraceae; genus Hominisplanchenecus; species Hominisplanchenecus murintestinalis. Next base: position 17,507 of record NZ_CALPCM010000034.1, on the reverse strand, counting down.
AGCGGATGAAAACTTTGAAGTTATAAACACTCCAAAAATCATCTCCATATTATACACACACTGTCCCCGTGTTATAAACATCCTCTTGTGGATATTAGCCTGGGTTTATTTTTTTCTTTATAATTTCTATGGCGTTGCTGACACTTTCAGAGGACTGCATTTTTTCAGTAATTTTTTTGCATCCATTGATAACCGTAGAATGATCCTTTTTTCCCATCAGTGCAGCCACTGCTTCTAAAGGAATATCTGTCATTTCCCTGCACAGGTACATGGCAATCTGTCTTGGGAGTACGATATCGGAGCTTCTCTTTGGTCCTTTCAGGTCTGTTTCTGATACATGGAAATGTTCTGCTACTGTGGTAATGATAAGGTCTGGAGTTACTTCACGTTTCTCATCCGGTGAAATAATATCTTTTAACGCTTCTTCTGCCAAAGCTACATTGATTTCTCTGTTTTCCAGGTTACTGAAAGCCATAAGTTTATTCAATGCGCCTTCCAGCTCACGGATATTTGATTTGATATTGGTTGCAATATATTGTATTACTTTATCATCAATGTTGTATCCGTCCATTTCCTCCTTTTTCCGAAGAATTGCCATTCTGGTTTCATAGTCCGGGGAAGAAATATCGGCAATCAGACCCCATTCAAATCGGGAACGCAGACGAGCTTCCAGAGTCTGGATTTCCTTTGGGGGTTTATCGGATGAAATAATAATCTGCTTTTTTGCGCCATGCAAATCGTTGAAGGTATGGAAAAATTCTTCCTGCGTAGATTCTTTTCCGATGATGAACTGAATATCATCTATTAGGAGAACGTCAATATTTCTGTATTTTTCACGAAACTTTTTCATAACAGCGTTATTTCCGTTTCGGATAGCCTCAATCAGTTCATTGGTAAAGGATTCGCTGGTTACATAAAGTACCTTTGTAGAAGGGTTTTCTTCTAATATAAAATGAGCAATGGAATGCATCAGGTGAGTTTTCCCTAATCCAACGCCTCCATAAATAAAGAGGGGATTATAAATTTCTCCAGGGGATTCAGCCACGGCCAGGGATGCAGCGTGGGCAAATTTATTGTTTCCTCCTACTACAAAAGTGTCAAACGTATATTTAGGGTTCAGGTTTGATTTTTCAATGATATCATTTGATAAAGCAGAAGGGGATTTCGGTGCATCCTCTACTACAATATTTTTGGCCTGTTCCGGTAATATAAATTCAATATCGCACTCAATCCCTGCGATTTCCGCAATTGCAACTTTTATGGGAAGAGTGTATTTCTTACTGATATAGTTCAGTCCCATATCTCCCTGGGGAACTAAAATATAAGTTTTATTCCCTTCCTTATCGTACTTTAATATGGTAAGGGGTTTTAGCCAGGTATCAAAAGAAATCTGAGACAGTTCATGTTCTATTTTGACTGTTGTCAGGACCTCTTCCCACTTATCTTCTAATATGTTCATTTCAAAATCTCCTTTTGAACCCAATTTCTCTACCATAATAATACCTGAAAATGCCCAAATAAGCAATGAAAAGTTTTATATGAACATATTTATTCACAGAGAAACAGGGATAATGTGAATATGTTGAGAAAGGATATCAACAATATAAACACGCATAAATAAAGGGGTTAGGGAAGTAACCATGAAGTTTTAAACAAGTTATAAAAAAGTTATCCACAAGTTATCCCCAATTTGTGGATAACTTTAATGAACATTATCCACGGTAAAAAAATCAAGGATTTGCTTGACTTACAAGAGGTTTATGCATATAATTGAAATGATGTTTTTTAACATGGAAAATAATGTGCCAATAAATATGCGGCAGCGCAGATATTTTTGGTTAAATAAAAGGAGGTGCCGGTAAAATGAAAATGACGTTCCAACCGAAAAAAAGATCCAGATCAAAAGTTCATGGATTCAGGGCCAGGATGAGCACGAAAGGCGGAAGAAAAGTTCTCGCAGCAAGAAGGGCAAAAGGAAGAAAAAGATTATCAGCATAGGCCGCAGTTTTGTGGCCTTTTCTTGTCATTTCTTCTCTTTAAAAGGAAAGAGGAAAGCATGATATTTTCAGAATCTTTGAAAAAGAACAGAGATTTTCAAAATGTATATCGGAAGGGAAAATCACAGGCGAATAAATATTTGGTGATGTACCTGTGGAAAAACAATACGGAGAAGAACAGGATAGGAATTTCTGTCAGCAAAAAGGTGGGGAACAGTGTAGTAAGGCACCGCCTCACCAGGCTGATTAGAGAAAGTTACCGTCTGAATGAGGACAAGTTTGGGCGGGGATATGATATTGTAGTAATTGCCAGGCCGCAGGCGAAAGGATGCAGTTTCCGGGAAATTGAAAGTGCATTGCTGCATATGCGGAAGATTCACAAAATAGTATGAAGTATTTAGATTGAGGAAAAAAGAAGAGATGAAAAGAATGTTAATCGGGATGATTAAATTTTATAGAAAATATATCTCGCCGATGAAAGGGACGAAATGCCCTTATTTTCCTACCTGTTCCCAGTATGGAATGGAAGCAATCGAAAAATATGGCGCATTTAAGGGCGGAATTCTGGCATGCTGGAGGATTTTAAGGTGTAATCCTTTTTCAAAAGGGGGTTATGACCCGGTTCCATAAGTAAAAGACGTCCAATAATAGGAGGAAACATATGTTATTAACAAAAAGCGGAGGCTGGCTGGGGCCAGTTGCAACTATTTTGGGATATATTATGGATGCTATTTTTAGTTTCTGTAATATGCTGTCCCTGCCTAATATAGGTCTTTGTATTATTTTATTTACGATTGTTATCTATTTACTGATGATGCCCCTGACCATTAAGCAGCAGAAATTTTCAAAGTTGTCCGCGAAAATGAATCCGGAACTTCAGGCGATTCAGAAAAAGTATAAAAATAAGCAGGATCAGGCTTCTATGGTGAAGATGAATGAAGAGACGAAAGAAGTTTATGCAAAGTATGGAGTCTCACCTATGGGAAGCTGTCTGCAGCTTTTGATACAGATGCCGATTTTGTTTGCTTTGTACCGTGTAATCTGGAATATTCCGGCTTATGTAAATGGGGTAAAAGAAGCATTTATGCCTTTGGCAGAGAAAATTATGTCAATTTCGGGAAGTCAGCAGTATTTATCGAACTTTGCGGCTTCAAATAATGTAGATTTTGAAAAACTCGGATATACTACCAATACGATTATTGACTGTTTGTATAAATTTAAGCCGGCAGACTGGAGCGCTATGGCATCAGACGGTAAATTTTCAAGTATTTCAAATATGGTAACAAGTACACAAAACAGTGTTGACCAGATGAATTATTTTTTAGGGATTAATATCGCAGATTCACCGTTTAATATGCTCAGAAATGTATTTGCGGAGGAAAACTTTTCTGTGCTGCTTTTAATTGGGGCATTAGCGATTCCGGCTTTAGCAGGTATTACCCAGTGGCTGAATATTAAACTTTCTACTGTATCAACAAAGAACTCTTCAGGAAGTGATGAAGGAACTATGGCGTCTTCCATGAAGATGGTGAATAATATGATGCCTTTAATGTCTGTTTTCTTCTGTTTTACACTGCCGGCAGGTATGGGTATTTACTGGATTGCGGGCGCAGTGGTAAGAAGCGTACAGCAGGTAGTTGTAAATAAACATATTGAAAGTATGGACATTGATGTGCTGGTTAAACAAAATATGGAGAAAGCTCTGGCAAAGGAAAATAAGCAGCGTGAAAAAATGGGACTTCCTCCGAAAAAGGAATTAGGAAATAAAAAGATAAATACAAGTACCGGAACAAAAAGTATAACTGCTTCCAATGTAAATAAAAAGAAGCCTATGACTGAGGAAGAGAAGAAAAAGCAGATTGAGAATTCTACAGAATATTATAAAGCTCAATCTGAGGCAAAGCCGGGGAGCATTGCTGCGAAAGCGCGTATGGTTGAGCAGTTTAATGAGAAGAGTAAGAAGAAATAGGAGGTTTTACAATGGATTTTATCAAGGTTACGGCAAAAACAGTTGAAGAAGCAATTACAGAAGCAACGATTCAGTTAGAGACCAGCAGTGATCATATAGAGTATCATGTTATAGAAAAGGGCAGTTCAGGTTTCTTTGGTATCGGCAGCAAGCCGGCAGTGATAGAAGCCAGGAAAAAGGAAGAATCCGGCGTTGAATTGGAATTTCAAGAAATTAAAAATGAATCAGTGAAGGTTGGGGAGACAAAAGCAAAGAAACAGCAGAAACCGGCGAAACCTTTAAAGCCGGCAAAGCAGAACTTTAAAGAAAATGAAGTTTCATCTGAGCAGCCTGTAAAACAGCAGCCGGTAAAGGAAGAGGTAAAAGAAGTAGTAAAAAAGGCTCCTGCAAATAAAGAAGAAGTAATTGCAAGAGTAAATGTTTTCTTAAACGATACTTTTCAGGCGATGGGAATAGAAGTGGATATCCGTGCGGAGTTTGAGGGTGACGATACCTTAAATATTGAACTTTCAGGAAATGAAATGGGAATTCTGATTGGAAAAAGAGGACGTACCCTTGATTCTATGCAGTATCTTACAAGTTTGGTAGCGAATAAAGGAAACCATGCATATGTGAGAGTGAAGCTGGATACGGAAGATTATCGGAGAAGAAGGAAAGAAACATTAGAGAATTTGGCTTATAATATAGCTGTAAAAGTCAGAAGGACAAAGAAGACAGTATTTTTAGAGCCAATGAATCCTTATGAGAGAAGGATTATCCATTCTGCACTTCAAAATAATCCTTATGTAAGTACCCATAGCGAAGGAGAAGAGCCTTACCGTAAGGTTGTTGTGACGTTAAAGAAATAGGAAAGAAGATAAAGGGCTGTTGCAAAATCTGCTTATCTGCAGGATATAGCATCTGACAGGGTGCAGGTATGCTGTAGATAAATGTGATTTGTAACAGTTTTTTTTATTGAAGAGGTATTTTTAGTATGAAGAGTGAAACAATAGCGGCAATTTCTACTCCCATGAGTGACGGAGGAATTGGGATTATCCGCATCAGCGGTGAAGATGCTTTTTTAGTTGCCGACAGGATTTATCAGTCAAAAAGCAGAAACAAAAAGCTCTCTGACCAGCCAAGCCATACGATCCACTATGGGTATATTTATGATGATGGAATAGTTATTGATGAAGTTTTGATAATGTTGATGCGTGCTCCCAGGAGCTTTACAGCAGAAGATACAGTCGAGATTAACTGTCATGGCGGAATTGTCGCTATGCGGAAAGTTTTGGAAACTGTTATAAAAAATGGAGCGCGTCCCGCAGAGCCGGGAGAATTTACAAAAAGGGCTTTTTTAAATGGGCGTATGGATCTTTCACAGGCGGAAGCGGTACTTGATGTCATTCAGGCAAAAAATGAATATGCCCTCAAAAGCTCTGTGAGCCAGCTAAAAGGAGCTGTACACAGGGTAGTGTGTGAGCTTCGGAAAGAGATTCTTTACCATATAGCTTTTATAGAATCAGCGCTGGATGATCCTGAGCATATCAGTTTGGAAGGATATCCTGAGAGCCTTAAAAGTGAAAACGAGGGATGGATTTACAGTATTCAGAGACTGATAGATTCTGCTGAAGATGGAAGAGTCATGTCTGAAGGGATAAAGACAGTAATTGTAGGTAAGCCAAACGTAGGAAAGTCCTCTCTCTTAAATATTCTTGTAGGAGAAGAACGCGCAATTGTAACAGACATAGCGGGAACTACAAGGGATGTTCTTCAGGAATCTGTTAATATGAAAGGGATCACTTTGAATATCGCAGATACCGCCGGAATAAGAGATACTGAAGATGCAGTGGAGAGAATAGGAGTGGACAAGGCAAAGGAATCCGCAAAAGATGCAGATTTGGTTATTTATGTGACGGATGCGTCTGTATCCCTTGATGAAAATGATGAAGAGATTATCAATATGCTTAAAGGGCAAAAAGCAGTGGTGCTGTTGAATAAAACAGATTTGGATACCGTGCTTTCAGAAGAAATTTTGAAAGAAAAGATTCCCGGAAAAGAAATTATTCCTATTTCCGCCAAGGAAAACAAGGGGATAGATTTGCTGGAGGAGACTTTGAAAAATATGTTTTTTGAAGGAAAACTGTCCTTTAATGATGAAGTGTATATTACAAACATGCGGCATAAGGCGGCGCTTATAGACGCTTGTGAAAGTTTGAGACAGGTAGAAAGCAGTCTTGCGATGCAGATGCCGGAGGATTTTTATTCTATTGATTTGATGGCAGCTTATGAATCACTTGGTAGTATTATAGGAGAACAAGTAGGAGAAGATTTGGTGGATGAAATTTTTGGAAAGTTTTGCATGGGCAAATGATAAAATTAAAATCTGCCAAAGGAATCATGCAGTAAGTACCATTAGAAAGGGGAAAAAATGAGCGTACTGGAAGAATGGGTAGATGCCGTGGTGGTAGGAGCGGGGCATGCGGGATGTGAAGCTGCCTTGGCGTGTGCCAGAATGGGGATTTCTACAATTATATTTACAGTGAGTGTGGATAGTATTGCCCTGATGCCGTGTAATCCTAATATTGGAGGAAGTTCAAAGGGACATCTGGTGAGGGAGGTAGATGCACTGGGTGGTGAAATGGGAGTTAATATTGATAAGACTTTTATACAGTCAAAAATGCTGAATAAGTCAAAAGGACCGGCTGTACATTCCCTACGAGCTCAGGCAGATAAAGCAGAATACAGCCGCAGCATGAGAAGAGTATTGGAAAATACAGATCATCTGCAGATAAGGCAGGCAGAAGTTACGGAACTTATCGTAGAAGAAGGAAAGATTACGGGAGTAAAACTTCATTCAGGGGCGATTTATCATTGTAAAGTTTGTGTGCTGTGTACAGGAACATATCTAAGGGCACGCTGCATTTACGGGGATGTAAGTGATGCTACCGGGCCAAATGGACTTCAGGCGGCAAATGGACTTACAGAGTCTTTGAAATATCATGGAATCAGGCTACAGAGGTTTAAGACGGGTACGCCTGCCAGAATTGACAAACGTTCTATCGACTTTTCAAAGATGGAAGAGCAGTTTGGAGATGAAAGAGTAATTCCTTTTTCTTTTGCAACAGATCCCGAAACTGTGCAGATAGACCAGGCATCTTGCTGGCTTACTTATACAAATGAAGAGACACATGAAATTATCAGGGAAAATATTCATCGTTCGCCTTTATTTTCCGGAATGATAGAGGGGACAGGACCAAGGTACTGTCCATCTATAGAAGATAAGGTAGTAAAATTTTCAGATAAAAATAGACATCAGGTATTTGTAGAACCGGAAGGACTGCATACAAACGAAATGTATATAGGAGGAATGTCAAGTTCACTGCCTGAAGATGTTCAGTATCGGATGTACCGGACAGTACCCGGATTGGAAAATGCGGAAATCGTGAGAAATGCATATGCAATAGAATATGATTGTATTGATTCCAGGCAATTGAAATCTTCTCTTGAATTTAAAGAAATAAAAGGGTTGTTTAGCGGAGGACAGTTTAACGGAAGTTCAGGCTATGAAGAGGCTGCAGCACAGGGATTAGTGGCAGGAATCAATGCAGCGTGTTCTGTGCTTGGAAAAGAGCCTTTTATTTTGGACCGTTCAGAATCCTATATAGGTGTGCTAATTGATGATCTTGTTACAAAAGAAAACAGAGAACCTTATCGTATGATGACTTCACGTTCTGAGTATCGTCTGCTGCTGCGTCAGGATAATGCAGACTTACGGCTTACGAAAAAAGGTTATGAGGCAGGTTTAATTTCAGAGGAAAGATATCAGGATTTAATAAAAAAAGAGTCGCAGATTGAAGAAGAAATTAAACGTGTGGAAAATGAAAATATAGGTGCAAATCCGGAAGTACAGAGCTTTTTGGAAAGTCATGGAAGCACCCCTCTAAAAACAGGAACAACAATTGGAGAACTTATCCGCAGGCCAGAGTTGAATTATGAGATGTTAGAGCCGATTGATAAAAATAGGCCTGTATGTTCAGACGGAGTAAAAGAGCAGGTAAATATCAATATTAAGTATGAGGGCTATCTTAGACGCCAGCAAAAACAAGTAGAACAGTTCAAAAAGCTGGAAAAGAAAAAAATACCTGAAAATATCAATTATGATGAAATCAAGAGTCTAAGGATAGAGGCGGTTCAAAAATTGAAAATGTATAAACCAGAATCCGTAGGGCAGGCATCTCGGATATCAGGAGTGTCACCGGCTGATATATCTGTACTTTTAGTTTATATGGAACAGATGAAGAAAAGTAGATAAGGGAGAAAATATGGAAAGCCAGGTATTAAAATCAGGATGTGAAAAGCTGGGAATTTTTTTAAATGAAAAACAAGAGAGTCAGTTTATAGAATATTATAAAATGCTGATAGAATGGAATCAGGTGATGAACCTGACAGCTATTACAGAATATGATGAGGTCATGCAGAAGCATTTCGTAGACAGCTTATCATTGGTAAAAGGAATAGATCTTTCTTCATGTGAAACATTAATAGATATAGGAACAGGAGCGGGATTTCCAGGCATTCCTTTAAAAATAGTATTTCCACATTTAAAAATCGTACTTTTAGACTCCTTAGGAAAAAGAGTTAAATTTTTAAATGCAGTTGTGGGTAAATTGGGATTAGACAATAGTATAGCTATTCATGGAAGAGCAGAAGATTTTTCAAGACAGAAAGAATATAGAGAAAAATTTGATATCTGTGTTTCTCGTGCCGTTGCAAATCTGTCCTCACTTTCTGAATATTGTATTCCTTATGTAAAAGTCGGGGGCACATTTATATCCTATAAATCAGGAGCAGTAGAAGGAGAACTCAAAAATGCTCAGAAAGCCATTTCTATTTTAGGAGGAGAAGAAAAGCAAACTTTAAAATTTGTACTGCCTGATAGCGATATTGAGAGAGCATTAGTAATCATTCAGAAAAAGAAAGAAACGCCTCGTAAATATCCCAGGAAAGCGGGAGTGCCGGGGAAAGAGCCACTGTAAACGGCGGGATGTTTCACGTGAAACATTTCAAAGTTAAATTGCGGTTTGTCTGTGAGATTGCCGCTTACACCAGGCAGTTACGGAAGCGATAGTTCCTGTGCTTACTCCGGAAAGTTACGGAACCGATAGTCCCCATGTTTACGCCGTACGCCGGGAAACCTGCCGCATATCCCACACGGACGGAGTAGGCATGGATACTATCGGTTCCGTGGCCGTCCAGCGTAATCGACAAACCGCAATTTGGCATTTTAAATAGGAAATTAGTTTATAGAGGATTTGCATTTCTGTGCAATATAGGGTATGATAAGTACAGTTACATTAGACTGTCGGAAAAAGGGAGTGTTTCTATTGATAAAGGGATATTTACGGAAACAGTTGAAGAATATTGAGGAGAAAATTTCGGAGCAGAGATGTGAACTGAAGAAAATTCAGAGCATGGAACAGATTATTCGTGAAAAGATAAAGGAAATTCAGGAGACGGATATCAACTTTGGGATTTTTTCACCCAGAATCGGAGATATGTCTCCAAGAGATAAGATAAAAGAATTGGAAGGGCAATTAAAGAAAGTTAGAGAAGATAAGGCAACGCAAAGAGAAAATTTAAATGCTTTGAGAGATGAAAGACGGAAGTTTAAAGGAATGTTAGATGAATTAAAAGAATTGGAAAATTTGGCAAAAGAAAAAGGAGAACATTTATAAAAATGTTTCACGTGAAACATTTTAGTAGATTAATGGGGAGAAGAGTGTTATAATCATAAAAGCGGAAAGAGTATGGTTATCTAAGAAAGGGGATTGGAATGGGGAGAACGATAGTAATTGCAAATCAAAAGGGAGGAGTCGGAAAGACAACTACGGCAATTAATTTGTCAGCTTCCCTTGCGGAATCGGGAAAAAAGGTTCTTTTGATTGATATGGATCCTCAAGGAAATAGTACTAGCGGATTAGGAATTGAAAAGGATGAGAAGGAGTATACGATTTATGAATTACTTTTGGGAGAATGTTCAATTGAGGATTGTCTTTCAGAAAGTATATGCAAAGATTTGATAGTAGTTCCTTCTAATATTAATTTAGCCGCTGTTGAGATTGAATTGATAGGGACAGATGGAAAGGAATTTATACTTCGTGATTCAGTTTCCTCAATCAAGGATAAGTATGATTTTATTTTGATAGATTGTCCGCCATCTTTAAATGTATTGACAATCAATGCGATGTGTACGGCAGATACTGTGCTTGTTCCAATCCAATGTGAGTATTATGCATTAGAAGGGCTGTCGCAGCTTATGCATACGATTGAACTTGTGAAAGAGAGATTAAATCCTGATTTAGAAATTGAAGGGGTAGTTTTTACAATGTATGATGCACGGACAAATCTTTCTCTGGAAGTAGTTGAAAATGTGAAAGGAAACTTGAATCAGAATATTTATAAGACAATTATTCCGAGAAATGTCAGGTTGGCGGAAGCGCCTAGTTATGGGATGCCTATCACGAAGTATGATACCAAGTCCACGGGAGCGGAAAGTTACAGGATGTTAGCGGAAGAAGTGATACATAGAGGAGAGGAACAATGGTAGCAAAAAAGGGTGGATTAGGAAAGGGACTTGGAAAAGGACTAGATGCATTGATTCCTGAAGATAGTTCCAGAAAGGTAAATACAAAACCTAAAAAGGAAGTAAGTGTAGAAAAAGTTATAAAAAAAGAAGAAGTCATGGTTAAGATTTCTGATGTAGAGCCGAATAGAGAGCAGCCTCGCAAAAGTTTTGATGAAGATGCATTGTTGGAATTGTCAGAGTCCATTAAACAGTTTGGAATTATCCAGCCTTTGATTGTCCAAAAAAGACAAGATTATTATGAGATTATTGCCGGAGAACGAAGATGGCGTGCTGCAAAAATAGCGGGATTAAAAGAAGTTCCTGTGATTGTAAAAGACTATACGGAACAGGAGATTGTGGAGATTTCATTAATTGAAAATATCCAAAGGGAGAATTTAAATCCTATAGAAGAAGCGCAGGCATATAAAAGGCTTTTGACAGAATTTAATCTCAAACAAGATGAAGTTGCAGAGAGGGTTTCTAAGAGTAGGACAGCTATTACAAATTCTATGAGGCTGTTAAAGCTGGATGAGAAAATTCAGCAAATGGTAATTGATGACATGATTTCCAGCGGACATGCAAGAGCGCTGCTGTCAATCGAAGATAAGGATTTGCAGTATTCATTGGCTGTCAAAATTTTTGATGAAAAGCTCAGTGTCCGTGAAGTAGAAAAGTTGGTGAAAAGTATCCAGTCAGAAAAGCCTGAGAAATCAAAGGATAAAAAAGATGATAGTTTTATTTATAAGGATATTGAAGAAAAAATCAGGTCTATTCTTGGAACAAAGGTTCATGTAGTACACAAAAGCAATAATAAGGGAAAGATAGAAGTTGAGTATTATTCAAATGAAGAATTGGAGAGACTTATAGACTTACTAGAAACCTTGAGAGATAGATAAACATATAGGAGGCAGATATGGAAGGCGGTATTTTTGATGCACTCGGTATTGATGCTGGAATCATTTTAATTATCCTTATGATAATCATGGTGATTATGATTGTTTATATGGTAAAGCTTTCTTTTAAGATGACCAGATTTTTGAAGAAATACAAGATATTTATGAGAGGACAGGATGGCGCTTCTCTGGAAAAGTCTTTTATGCATAGCTTTAATGAATTGGACAAGCTGATAGAATCCAATAGAAACCATATGGAGGAAATCAAACATATCAAAGAAATCCAGGCAATTACTTTGAATAAGACGGCGATTGTAAAGTATGATGCATTTAAGGAAATGGGAGGTAAACTGAGCTTTGCATTGGCAATGTTGGATGCAGAAAACAGTGGGTTTGTACTGAACGCTATTCATAGCAGAGAAGGATGCTACACTTATATTAAAGAAATTGTGAAAGGTGAGTCCTACATTGTGCTTGGAGAAGAAGAAAAGGAAGCACTTCGTCAGGCAGTGAATATGCATAATGAAATGTAGAAATAAAGCAGTTAAAAAGATTTTGATGTATACAGCAAGGATAATAAAAAAGTAAAATTGAATGAAAGACCCTGGAAAATCAGGGAATGATAAAAGAAAAGAGAGAGGGAAAGAACATGTTAGATATCAAATTTGTACGCGAGAATCCGGAAATAGTAAAGCAGAATATTAGAAATAAGTTTCAGGAACAGAAGCTTCCATTGGTAGATGAAGTGTTGGAACTGGACACAGAGAATAGGAAAATTAAGCAGGAGGTAGAAGTTCTGCGGGCAGAAAAAAATAAGCTTTCTAAACAGATAGGCGCTTTGATGGGCCAGGGAAAGAGAGAAGAAGCTGAAGAAGTGAAAGCGAAAGTAACAGCGCAGGCGGACAGAATAACGGAATTAAGTGAAAGAGAAAAGAAAGTAGAAGAAGAACTGAAAAAAATTATGATGGTAATTCCGAATATTATTGATGCTTCTGTTCCGATTGGAAAGGATGACAGTGAGAATGTAGAGATTGAAAAGTTCGGAGAACCGATGATACCTGATTTTGAAATTCCTTATCATACGGAAATTATGGAAAGATTTGATGGAATTGATTTAGAAAGTGCAAGAAGAGTCGCAGGAAATGGTTTCTATTATTTAATGGGAGATATTGCCAGACTTCACTCTGCAGTTATTTCATATGCCCGTGATTTTATGATTGAAAGAGGTTTTACTTACTGCGTACCTCCATTTATGATCCGCAGTGATGTGGTGACAGGTGTAATGAGTTTTGCAGAAATGGAAGCTATGATGTATAAAATTGAAGGTGAGGATTTGTATCTGATTGGTACAAGCGAGCATTCCATGATTGGGAAATTCATTGATACGATTTTACAGGAAGAAGAACTTCCAAAGACAATGACAAGTTATTCTCCGTGTTTCCGAAAAGAAAAAGGAGCGCATGGAATTGAGGAAAGAGGAGTTTATCGAATTCACCAATTTGAAAAGCAGGAGATGATTGTTGTATGTAAACCTGAAGAGAGCATGAAATGGTATGATAAATTGTGGCAAAATACAGTTGACTTGTTCCGTTCATTGGATGTTCCTGTACGTACTTTGGAATGTTGTTCCGGAGATTTGGCAGATTTAAAAGTAAAATCTTGTGATGTAGAAGCATGGTCTCCAAGACAAAAGAAGTATTTTGAGGTAGGAAGCTGTTCAAATCTGGGAGATGCCCAGGCACGCCGCTTAAAGATTCGCGTAAATGGGGAAAGTGGCAAGTATTTTGCACATACACTGAATAATACAGTGGTAGCGCCGCCAAGAATGCTGATCGCTTTTTTGGAAAATAATTTGAATGCGGATGGAAGCGTAAATATTCCAGAAGTACTTCGGCCGTATATGGGCGGGATGGAAGTTATGGTTCCAAAAAAATAAGAAATTCAAGATAAAATCATTCTAGCCGGGGGAGGTGACAGGATGCATAGTTATATGAGGGCAATTGGTTTTTCGGATATTAAGGATGGAAATGAAATAAAAGATATTATTCATGACGTCTTTTATGAATATGATAAAAGAGAGGCTGTAAAAGAGGATAAAGGCCGTGCTTTTGTGGAATATTCAAAGGATTTTGGACCTGATATGGGGATAACTGTCTGTGGAATCCTAGATAAAGAAGGGTTTCACCAGGAATATTATTATCCTTATCTGAAAGGAAGCGGAATTACCACGAGAGAAGATATTGTGATAGAAAAACGTGGCGCAAATGAATCTTTTTCAGGTGTATGCGAGGACATACGGGTAGGAATTTCACTAATTTTCTACTTAAGAAATGCAGTAACTTATAAGAAAAAGAATATCTTGGGAAACCTGCTAAATCCGAATATCAGTGCGACATTTTCAGGTCTTTCTTTAAGCGGGAAAATATTGCTTCCGCTTCTTAAGGATGAGGAGCAAGTGCGCTCTAATTTAGAGGCAGCAAGAAAAAGAAGCCGTCTGATTGCAGAAGCACGAAAGGGTGACGAAGAGGCAATTGAGAGCTTGACTTTAGAAGATATTGATATGTATACTACCATTTCCAGAAGGATTCAAAAGGAGGATGTTTTCAGCATTGTAGAAACATATTTTATGCCTTTTGGGGTAGAATGCGACCAGTATCATATTTTAGGAGAAATCAAAAGTGTCCAGAAGGTTAAAAATGAATATACAGGTGAAAAAATATATCAGATGAATTTGGAATGTAATGATATGGGTTTTGACATTTGTATTAATGCAAAGGATCTGCTTGGCGAACCAGAGATTGGAAGAAGATTTAAAGGTTCTATCTGGCTGCAGGGACATATGAACTTTCTTGAGGATTAACTGTATGTAACAGGTCAGCTTGGCTGAACTGTTACAGCTGTTTAAAAAAAAATACTTGCAGAAACAAGGGGAATTGTGGTAAAATAATATTTGTTCGAAAGGACAAAGTAATTGATTTGCCAAATGTCGCTATAGCTCAGCTGGATAGAGCGACCGCCTCCTAAGCGGTAGGCCGGAGGTTCAAATCCTCTTAGCGACGCTGAAAACATCGCCGAAAACATTGATTTTTCAAGGTTTTCGGCGTTTCTCATTTTCCAAATAAATTTGAACTCGTAGCAATGTGCGATTAGCAGGAGCGATTTTTGCTAATCAAAATGGCTCTCCTGCTAATCGAAGAAAAAATCGTGCTAAAAAGTCTGCCAATTGAAAAGGCAAAAGTTACTCGTTCAAAGAGATTTTTTCTGGTGTTACATAATCCCGTATGTTTGAATATATTGCCGTTCGTTTATATAATGAAAGAAAAAAGATAGTAATAATGAGGGAAATGCAAAGGATGCCTTTAATAAACTTGATTTGACAGAGAAACAAAGGGAAGTCTGTCAACGTCTTATAGATTGCAGGGATAAGCAGGATTTTGAATACGGTACTCATGCGTATATTGCAGGACTGATACATGCGTTTCATATAATGGCGGTGTTATTCCCAGAGAAATGGGATACAGAGAGAATAAGAGAAGCTTTATCACGAAAGAACAGGTAAGGAAGATAATAAAACTGAATATATTTTTACATAGCCGATTGGTGTAGTTTATAACAAAACAGCCAGTCGGCTTTTTTTATTGTCATGAATCCTTTACATAGCCACCTTGACAAAGTGGCTAAATTTATGCGAAAGGAGGACGCACCTATGTCAAATTGCAAAGTAATCGCTCTGACAAATCAGAAAGGCGGTGTCGGCAAGACCACCACGGCGGTCAATCTGGGAGTAACTCTGGCACAGCAGGGTAAGAAAGTCCTGCTCATTGATGCCGATGCACAGGCAAATTTAACCATGTCGCTCGGTTACAGCCGACCAGATGATTTACCCAATACACTCTCAACCATTATGCAGGATATTATTGATGATAAATCCGTCGATGTTTCCAAAAGCATCCTGCACCATGACGAGGGCGTTGACCTGCTCCCGTCCAACATTGAACTGTCGGGCTTAGAAGTAAGGCTGATTAACGCCATAAGCCGTGAAAGTGTGCTGAAAACCTGCATCAATGAGGTAAAAAAGAATTATGATACAGTCCTTATTGACTGTATGCCGAGTTTAGGTATGCTCACAATCAATGCACTTGCGGCGGCTGACAGCGTGGTTATCCCGACACAGCCCCATTATCTTTCTGTAAAGGGCTTAGAGCTGTTGCTTCGCTCCGTGTCTAAAGTCAAGCGGCAAATCAATCCCCATCTGCGGATTGACGGTATCTTAATGACGATGGTAATGCCACGCACGAACATTTCTAAAGAGATTACCGCAACGGTAAAGAGTGCATATGGGCAGAGAATCAAGGTGTTTGATACCCAGATACCCCATTCCATCCATGCAGTAGGAGCCACCGCAGAGGGAAAAAGTATTTTTGCCTACGACAAAGGCGGCAAGGTAGCCGCTGCTTATGAACAATTCGGAAAGGAGGTAGCGGAGATTGGCGAGGCTCAATGCCTACCTTGCCGATGTAGACAGGCAGGCACAGGAACGTCTTGAAAGGCTCATAGAGGACATGAAACAGGCACAAGGCATAACGGAACAGCTAAAGGCTGAAAATGCGTTAGAATGGACAGGAAGAGTGAATAATATAAGGGCTTGTGCGAGGGAGGTTGTGAACGAGGAAATTATTTACACATAGGCAATACAGCGGCAGAGGGTTAAATCTCTGTCGCTTTTTTCTGGAATCTTAGTGTCTGTATTCGTACCTTTCACATTAGAATCTTGAGAAAGGCAGTATAGGTGTTTATAATTGTGTTGGAGGTGTTAAATGGATATTCAGATTATTGAACATATAAAGGAAAAGTTACAGGTGGTTATTAATTGCTGACAGATAGATGATGAAATTATGCGGTTCAAATATCACATTGAAATGTTTGACAAAAAACTACAGGCAAAAAAGATAAAGAATAGCCTGCATTAATTATTTGATGTTCTAGTAGTCAACTGATGGTTGAATTAGAGAATCAACCAATAGTTCCTTCCAAAAAAAATGCTTATTATGTATGATAAAACTAGGAGGTAAGAAATGAATCAAGAAAAAATTGGAAAATTTATTGCTGAATGTCGTAAAGAAAAAAATCTTACTCAGTTACAGCTGGCAGAAAAGCTTAACATTAGTAATAGGGCGGTTTCAAAATGGGAAACAGGAAAAAGCTGTCCAGATGTATCGATAATGATGGAGCTATGTGACATTCTTGGAATAAATGTAAACGAATTGTTAGCAGGAGAAAGGATTATAATGGAAAATTATCAAAAAAAGGCAGAACAAAATTTGGTGGAATTACAGAAACAAAAAGAGCAAGCAAACAAGATGAAAAGAAAATTGGAAATATTATGGGGAGTGATTGCAATTATTCTATGTCCAGTTCATTTAGCTATAAATTATTTTTATCCTGGAAATCAAGGAACATATATTGGCTGGGTGATTTTGATGATAGGGGCTTTTTTGTTTGTACCATATTTTTTGAAATATTACAAAGTAGAAATTAAATTGAAATAAGTTACTAACTGATATATTTGAACTTTTTTTTGTAAAGAAAAAGCCAAATTCCTATCTATCGGGCAGGTAAATATTTCGTCAAAGAGCCAGACACATAGATGCAGAGCCGATAAACATGTGGAATAAAAATCACAGTTTATCGGTTCTGTTTCATTTCATAAGGTTTTAAGGCAAACGTCCACCAAATAAAAAAACGGTGTATGATGGGTGGTTTTGCTATGCCTGAAAGACTTAACAGATACTCTCCAAACCTGTTTTGAAGTTTGGAGGGATTTTTAGTACCATATAAGTGTAAGAGATAAGGCATATCATTAGTGCTTTACCTTCTGCACTTATTTTTTTATGATAAGGGAGTAATTGGTCTGGCGAAGCGATTTTTGGATTAACCACATCCGTCATAAAAACCGTCAACCATCCCTTATTATAAGCAGTCGTTTAAGCAGGTTGAAACCCGTAAGGTGCTTTCGTGTAACGAACTAAAATGAGTGGTAA